>JANLQJ010000153.1:0-2017 GCA_031367715.1 Hyphomicrobiaceae bacterium
AGGTTGAAGTGCATGAGCGCGACGCCACCGGCGCATGGACTGCGCGCGGGTTCACCGCGAACGACGCGCTGCCCGTGGTCGACAGCGAATCGCTGCCGCTGGAACGCCTGTACGCCGGCACCGACATCGCCTGATCGGACACGGCGGCTGGGTTGCTGTTCAACCTTGGTGACCTCGAGACCGTGGCCATCACTCACCAGTTGGGCGGATGACCCATTCACTTAGAAATTGGTGATGGTTCCGTGAGGACATTGCAGCGGCGTGGCCCAAGACTGCTTGGCGCGTTGCAGCCGCAGCGCGGCCCCTGCCCTCAACTGTTCAATGGAGCATCACGATGCAACACACCCGACGCAATGCGTTCAAGATCCTTGGCCTTGCCCTGACCCTCAGTGGCCTGGGCATGCCCGCCGCCGCACATGGCGATGACGACGACGAGGGCTTCCGTGCCGGCCGCGTCTTCACCAGCACCAATGCGGTGGCTGGGAACGAGCTGCTGGTCTATGCGGCACCACGCAGCGGTGCGCTCACGCTGGAAGCCCGGCTGGCCACACAAGGCCAGGGAACCGGGACCGGCCTCGGCAACCAGGGTGCGGTGACGCTCAGCGGCAACGGCCGCTTCGTGTTCGTCGTGAATGCGCTGAGCAACAGCGTCTCGACCTTCGCGATCCGCCGCAATGGCCTGGAGCTGCGCTCCACCGTGGACTCCGGTGGCCAGCGGCCGATCAGCGTGACAGAGCATGACGGTGTCGTTTATGTTCTCAACGCCGCAGGCGCGGGCAACGTGAGCGGCTTCCGCAACGTCGCCGGCACGCTGCAGCCCTTGTTGGGCAGCACGCAGCCGCTGTCTGCGGCCAGTGGCACCGGGTCGGCGCAGGTGGGCTTCAGCCCGCACGGCGATGTCCTGCTCGTCACCGAGAAGGCCACCAACAAGCTCACCAGCTACCGGGTGCGCCGCGATGGCCGCGTCGATGCGCCGGTTGTGACGGCGTCGGCGGGCGTCACACCGTTCGGCTTCGCCTTCGATCGCCGCGGCAATGCCCTGGTATCCGAGGCTTTTGGCGGAGCAGCCAACGCCAGCGCCGTGTCGTCGTATGGATTCGAGGACTGGGCGCCGGCCAAGCCGACCGTGATCAGCGCCTCGGTCGCCGACACGCAGTCCGCAGCATGCTGGGTGGTGGTCACGCCCAACGGCCGCTACGCCTACGTGACGAACACCGGCAGCGGCACCATCAGCAGCTACAACGTCCAGAGGTCCGGCACGCTGGCGCTGGCGCAGGCCATCGCGGCAACGTCAGGTGCCGGCCCGATCGACTCCGCGATCTCCGCCGACGGACGAGGCCTGTTCGTGTTGAACGCGGGAAGCAACAGCATCACGTCGTTCGCCATTGGCCGTGACGGTTCGCTGACGGCTGCTGCCAGCGCGACGGGCCTGCCCGCGGGCTCGAACGGTCTCGCCGCGAACTGACCGGTGAACGCATGCCCGGCCCGTCTTGCCCATCGTGAGGGGCAAGCGTGTGCCGGGCCGTCTTGGCGCCTGGAGTCCGCAACGGCTGCGGGTTGCCGCTTTCAGGTTCAGCCTGCTTGCGACAGCAATAACTCGAAGCGCGTGCCGTGCTTGAACGCCGAGTGCACGCGCACCACGCTGCCGTGCAGGTGCAGGATGCGTTTCACAATCGCCAGGGCCAGTCCCGACATGGTCAGCACCACGGCACCGCCCGAAGCCGTGTAGCGTTCTGCGTTGTCGATCAAGTTCTGCAGCACGCGCTCGATCATGGCGATGTCCGCCGGCACCTAAATAGGTGGCTCAGCGCGTGAGCTTCAGCGCCAACACCTTGCGCGCCACGCACTGCCCTTGCACCTGGCCGCCCTCGACACTACTGCGGAAGTGAATGCCGGCGTACAGCCGTGACAGCGCCGCCTCGTCGGCCGCAGCCTTCAAGCTCTTGAAGGTGCGCGGGCCCCAGCCGCGGTCGTTGTGGGTGTTGTCGGTGAAGCCGGTGTCGGCACCGAAGCTGGC
>JANLQJ010000155.1:0-5875 GCA_031367715.1 Hyphomicrobiaceae bacterium
GTCGCCGAGGACGCGGGAGCACCCAGCGGCGCGGTAGGCACCCTCGTGTCGAGCCTGGTGGACTTCAACCCGCCTGCCGCTGGACTCAACAACGTGACTGATGCGGACAACGGCGCCGTCACCGGCATCGCGTTGACGGGTGTGAATGCCGCCAACGGCAGCTGGTGGTACTCCACCAATGGCGGCACCACCTGGACGGCGGTCGGTGCGGTGTCGAACTCGTCCGCGCTGCTGTTGGCGGCGGACGCCAACACGCGTGTCTACTTCCAGGGGAATTCGAACTTCAACGGAACGGTCAGCGACGGCATCACGTTCCGCGCCTGGGATGAGACGAGCGGTACGGCCGGCACCAAGGTGAGCACTTCGACGAATGGCGGCAGCTCCGCGTTCTCAAACGTGACCGACACCGCCAACATTATTGTGACGGCCGTCAATGACAACCCGGTCGCGGCCAGCGACGTGCTCTACGTGTCGAACAGCACCCCCGTGACGCTGTCGACCAGCGTGCTGTTGGCCAACGACACGGACATCGACGGCGCCGCGCTCAGCGTCACGGCGATCAGCGTCGTCACGGGAACGTTGGCCACTCCGGTCACGATCAACTCCAACGGGACTTTCTCGTTCACGACCGGGGCGACCGGTGGCACCGTCGCCAGCCCGAACGTCGTCACGCTGAGCTACACGCTCAGCGATGGCGCCGGTGGCACTGCGACCGGCTCCATCACGCTGAATGTGGTGGACACGACCTCGGCCGCGAACACCGTCGACCTCACGGGTGTCGCGAACTACCAAGGCTCCTATATCGACGGCAAGGCGGGTGGTGATACCTTGAGCGACGGTGCGTTCCAGTCAGTCCTGCTCGGCAGCAGTGGCAACGATACGTTGAACGGCAATGCCGGATCGGACCTACTGGTTGGCGGCGACAACAACGATACCCTTAGCGGCGGTGCCGGCAACGACGTGCTGCGTGGCGGCACCGGCAACGACTCGATGGACGGCGGCGCCGGCAGCGAGGACCTGCTCGACTTCTCGGACGGAACCGTGGCGGTCAATTTCACGCTCGTACAAAGTGCTGTATCGACCAGCATCGCCAACGGCACCGGCGGGCTCGGCAACAACGACAGCTATCAGAACATCGAAGGCGTGATCGGCACAAGCCAGGCCGACACCCTGACCGGCAGTTCATCGAACGACATCATTCGCGGCGGCGGGGGCGACGACACCATCGACGGCGCTGGCGGCGCCGACTTGCTCGACCTTTCGGACGGAACTGCCGGCATCGCCTTCACGCTGACGCAAAGCAGCAGCAACACCAACGTCAATCTGTCGTCGATCGGATTGAGCACGGCGGGGGGCGACAATTACAAGAACATGGAGGGCGTGATCGGCACGGCCTTCGCCGACACGATCACCGGCTCGGCGTTGGCCGACCAGTTGCGCGGCGGCGGCGGCAACGACGTGATCAGCGGCCTGGCGGGCGACGATCGCATCGTCGGCGGCACCGGTGCCGACGCGATGACGGGTGGTGCCGACAACGACACCTTCGTCTTCGACACGGCGCCCAACGCCGTCGATACGGTCACCGACTTCAACGCCTCGGGCTCGGTGGCGGACGGCGACTTCATCGAGCTGTCGGCAGCGACGTTCACCGCGCTCACCACGGCGGCGGGCAATACGCTGTCGGCGACCGAGTTCGCGTCGTCGAACGGCGGAGGTGCGGGGGACACGGTGGGCGCGGCGGTGCATGTGATCTACGACAGCGCGACGGGTAATCTGTACTACGATTCGGACGGCCTCGGCGCGGCCAACCGCACGCTGGTGGCGACGCTGACGCTGAGCAATCCGGCGGACACGTTCGACAACAACGACATCAAGGTCGGCGCATGACTTCCAACCGCCCGCCCGCAAACGCGGATGGCAGCAACCAATGGAATCCAGCAAAGCCATGAAACCACTTTTCCAACTCCTCAAACGACCGCTCATTTTTGTCGCGGGCTTCTCCTTTTTCGTCAACCTGCTGTTGCTGGCTCCTGCGCTCTTCATGCTGCAGTTATTCGACCGCGTGCTGACCAGCCAAAGCCACGAAACGCTGCTGGTGCTGCTGCTCGGCATGGCCGTGGCGCTCGGCCTGATGCTGATGCTGGATTACCTGCGCAGCCGCCTGCAGGGCGTCGCCGGCAACCTGATCGCCGAGCAGCTTTCGCCCACCGTGGCCAAGGTAATGCTGGCCAAATCGGCAAGCCGCGCCGAGCGCGCGCCATCCGAAGGGCTGCGCGATGTCGCGGCGCTGCGCAACCTGTTCTCAGCCCAGGGGCTGCTGGCGCTGTTCGACACGCCCTGGGCATTCGTCTACGTCGCCGTCATCTGGCTGGCGCATCCGGTGCTGGGCATGGCCGCCGCCGGTGCCTCGCTGCTGATGCTCATCCTTGCCGTGGTGAACGACCGCATCACGCGCCGCGACATCGAAGCGCTGCAAATCGAAGCCGCCAAGGCCACGCGCTACCTTGAGTCCTCAATGCAAAACGCCGAGGTGGTGCAGTCGCTCGGCATGGGTGACGCGCTGGTTGGGCGCTGGCGAAATCTCAACGCCAGGGTTACCGTGCTACAGGGGCCGACCGCGCGCAAGTCGGTGGCGATGGTGGCCTTCACGCGAATGACGCGCCAGTCGGTGCAGGTACTGATGCAGGCGCTCGGTGCCTACCTCGTCATCACCGGCGAGGGTACGCCGGGGATTCTGGTGGCCTGCACCATCCTGCTGGGCCGGGCGCTGGCGCCGGTGGAGCAGGTGGTGGGCAGCTGGCGCGTGCTGGCCGAGGGGCGTCTTGCCTACGCACGCCTGTCCGAGTTGCTGGGCGCCGCCGAGCGCCAGCCGCAACGCATGACGCTGCCGGCACCGACCGGCCGGCTGCATGCAGAGGGCCTGGTGTACCGGCCGCCGCACAGCGAACGGATGATTCTGGCCGGCGTATCGCTGAGCCTTGAACCCGGCGAATCGCTGGCCATCATCGGCCCCAGCGGCGCCGGCAAGTCGACCCTGGTGCGCCTGCTCACCGGCCTCTGGAAGCCCAATGCCGGCGTGGTGCGGCTGGACCACGTGGACCTGGCGCAATGGCCGCGCGAAGAACTCGGTCCATGGCTCGGCTACGTGCCGCAGGACGTCGAACTGTTCGCCGGCAGCGTCGCGGACAACATCGCGCGCCTGGGCGAGGTCGACTCGGAAAAGGTGGTGCAGGCGGCGCAACGCGCCGGCGTGCATGAGCTGATCCTGACGCTGCCCGAGGGCTACGACACCGTGATCGACGCCATGGGCGTGATGCTGTCGCCGGGGCAGCGCCAGCGCATCGCTCTGGCGCGGGCTCTGTACGGTGACCCGAAGTTGCTGGTGCTGGATGAACCCAACTCCAACCTTGATGGCGCCGGCGAGTTGGCGCTTGGAGATGCGCTCAAGGCCTTGAACGGGCAGGTGACCGTGGTTGTGGTCACGCACCGCAGCACGCTGGTGCAGCACATGGACAAGATGCTGGTGCTGGAAGCCGGCCGTGTGCAGCAGTACGGCAGCGTGGCGGAGGTGATGCAGGCGATGAAGCAGCCGGGCCGGAATACGGGCGGCGGGCAGGTGGTGGTGATGCCGCGCGCCGCCGGCGCATCAGCGCACGCTGGTTCCCACCATGCGCCTGCTGTACCTATGGAGAAAGTGTCATGAAGGGCTCGATGCACGCTCTCGCGGCCAATGATCCCCTGTTGCCCCACCTGCGCGAGGCGCGCCGCCTGACATACTGGGGCATGGCCGTGGTTATCGGCGGGTTGCTGCCGGTAGCGGCATGGATGACGTTCGCGCCGCTGTCGTCCGCCGTGGTGGCACAGGCGTTTGTGAAGGTGGACCTGAACCGGCGTCCGGTGCAGCACGCCGAAGGCGGTATTGTGCGCGAGGTGCTGGTGCGCGACGGCCAGCGTGTGCGGCAGGGCGAGCCGCTGCTGGTGCTGGGCGACGTGTCGGTGGATGCCGACAAGAACCGACTGGACTATCGCGTCAAGACCGAGCAGGCCAGCCTGGCGCGGCTCGACGCGGAGCAGACCATGGCGCGCGCGATTGTCTTCCCGCCCGACGTGATCGAGACCGCGAAAACCGACTCGCGCCTGGCCGAGCAGATGGCCAAGGAGCGCTCGCTGTTCGACGCGCGGCGTGATGCCATGGTGGGACAGGTGCGGCTGCTGCACGCGCAGCGCGAAAAGGTGGGGGAGGAAATTGTCGCGCTGCGCGCGCAGATCACGCAGGCGAGCGAATCGATGAAATTCCAGAAGATCGACCTTGAGACCAATCGCAAGCTGCTGAAGGACGGCTTCATCTCGGCCAACCGCATTGCCCAGCTCGAAGGCGCCGTGGCCGATTACGGCGTGAAAATTGAGGAACGGCGCTCGGAGCTGGCGCGCGCGCAGCAGCGTACAGTGGATGCAGACCTGCGCATCCGCTCGCTGGAAAGCGATTACCGCCAGCAAGCCAGTGACCAGCTCAAGGTAACGGCGGCGCGGCTGTCCGAGATCGAGCAGGAGCAGCGCAAGTCGGTCGATGCGTCGGCGCGCCAGGTGATCACGGCGCCGGCCAGCGGTGAAATCATTGACCTGAAGTATTCAACGCCCGGCTCGGTGATCCCGCCGCGTGAAACCATTGCCGACATTGTGCCGGACGCCCCCCGGCTGGTGACGGAAGCGCGGATTCGCACCGAGGACATCAGCCGGATCCAGCGCGGCCAATTGGCAGACATCCGTTTCACCGCATTCAAATACCGCACGACGCAGCTGGTGCATGGCAAGGTGATCTACATTTCGGGGGACCGCCTGATCGACCGTGCGAACAATGTGCCCTACTACTCGGTGCTGGTCGAAGCCGACCCGGCCTCGTTGACAGCAGCGGGCGACCTGAAACTGTTGGCCGGCATGCCGGCCGAGGTATACATCAAGGGGGAGGAGCGCACGCCGCTTCAGTACCTGGTGGAGCCGGTCACGCAGGTGTTGCGCCACGCCGCGCGGGAGCGTTGATGCGCCACTTGGACCAGCACTGACCATTACATTTACGCCGGTTGCCGTGGCATCGCGACCAGTCGAAGTCAGAAATATCGACGATGGTGTCCGCGCGGGTTCAAATGAGCAGGTGGAACAGCAAGGCGCCGTCCGCCGGACTGAAGGGTAGATATGAAGCGCTTGAGTTTTGGCGCAATATCGAATGGGATGTGGCGGTTCTCGACTATTCCATGCCTGGCCGCAGTGGAATGGAACTGCTCGAAGCGCTCAAGCGCGAGCATTCAGACTGCCCCATTCTGATGTTGAGCGTGTTCCCCGAGAGGGGTATGCCATTCAGGTCTTCAAGGCTGGGGGTGACGGTTATCTGAACAAGGAAAGTGCCGGCGAGCAGTTGACGGCCGCAACCTGAAAGGTCGTGTAGGGTGGCAAATATGTCAGCCCCGCCCTGGCGGGGCGACTGGCTTCGAAGTTGGCGATCGACAGCGAGCTGCCGCTACATGAGACTCTTTCCGACCGTGAGTACAAGGTGATGTGGCTCGGCGCCGTCACGCTCAATCCCGAACGCGACTCCAGCATAAAGACAGACGCATTTGGCCAGCAACGATATTCAACCGTTGGCTGCATGACTGAGGCGACAACTACCTTGACGCGCGCCGATACCGTACCCTACCAATCCGTGCATGATCATCACAGAATCACTTCTCAATTGGCTACAAATTTGTCCGGCAGGCCAAACTCAATACCAGAAAGGATGTTCGTATGCAGAAGTTTCTCTCCTCCCTCAGCGGCTTGGAACTCGTCTCGCTCCTTGTCATGGGAACATCGGCCAGCAGCACGCACGCCAAGAATAACAAAA
>JANLQJ010000161.1:0-42612 GCA_031367715.1 Hyphomicrobiaceae bacterium
CACGGTCGTGGTGCAGCAGACCGATGCGGCCGGCAACCTCTCGGCCAGCAGCACGCTGAATGTCGTGCTCGACACCATGGTCGCCGCTCCGACGGTCGCGCTTGCGGTCGATACCGGAAGCAGCAACAGCGACGGCATCACCAGCAATCCTACGGTCAACATCAGCGGCCTCGAAGACGGCGCCAGCTGGCGGTACACGGTCGATGGCGGCGAGAGCGTTATCGGCAGCGGCCCGATCACTCTCAGCGGCGAAGGCGCGCACACGGTCGTGGTGCAGCAGACCGATCTGGCCGGCAACCTCTCGGCCAGCAGCACGCTGAATGTCGTGCTCGATACCGTGGTCATGGCCCCAACCATAGCGCTGGCCTTGAACAGCGGCGCACCGGACGATACCGTCACCAATGACGGCACGGTCGTCGTCACCGGCATCGAAGACGGCGCCAGCTGGCAGTATTCCACCAACGGCGGCGCGCTTTGGACCGATGGCGTCGGCACCAGCTTTGAACTCACTGGCGACGGCGCGCATAGCGTGGTCGTCCGCCAGACCGATGCCGCGGATAACGTCTCGGACCTATCGGGCGCGCTCACGTTCACCATCGACGCCACCGATCCGACGGTGCCGACGCTGGCCCTCGACTTGGACAGCGGCACGGGTGGCGATGGCATCACCAACGCAGGCCTGATTCATGTCAGCAATATTGACGAAGGTGCCACCTGGGACTATTCGATCGATGGCGGTGACAGCTACCTGGCCGGCACCGGCTCCACCATTGACCTCGGCCTGTTGGCCGACGCCACCTACGACGTCATCGTCCGGCAAACCGACGCTGCTGACAACAGCACGGCGTCGGACACACTGCATGTCGTGCTCGACCGTGGCAATCCGGACGCACCCTCGCTGGCGCTGAACTTCGACAGCGGCGTGCCGGGCGACGGCCTGACCAATTCGGGCGTTATCAACGTCGGCGTCGAAGCGGGCGCGAGCTGGCAATACACTACCGACTTCGGCGATACCACGCACACCGGCGGCGAGCCGGTCATCGTGGTGGCTGGCGATGGCAATTACACTGTCAGCGCGACCCAAATCGACGCCGCCGGCAATGTTTCGGCCGTCGGCTCAGTGACATTCGCCCTTGATACGCATGCTCCGGTTCCGCCAGGCCTGTCGCTGGCCCACGATACCGGTACGGCGGGCGATGGCATCACCACCGATGGCACGGTCAATGTCAACCTGGAGTCCGGCGCGAGCTGGGAATACTCCGTCAACAACGCTGACTGGGCGCCAGGTACCGGTGCAAGTTTCACCATCGTCGACGACGGTGCCTACGCCGTCCGCGTCCGGCAGACCGACGCAGCAGGCAACCTCTCCGTGGCATCGGCGCCGTTCTCCTTCATCGTCGACACCGGCGCGCCGGTTGCTCCGGCCATGGCACTGGCGTTTAACAGCGGCTTTGCCGATGACAGCATCACTAACAATGGCACAGTCAACGTCACGGGTATCGAATCCGGCGCGACGTGGGCCTATTCTGCCGACGGCGGCGCCTGGCGGGCCGGCACCGGCGGCAGCGTGACGCTGACTGGTGAGGGCGATCACACGCTCAGCGTGCGCCAGACCGACGTCATCGGCAATGTCTCGGTGGTTTCGCCGACGCTCAACTTCACGCTCGACACGGTCGCACCGGCAGCGCTGACGGCCGTGCTTGACGGAGATACCGGCAGCAATACGAGTGATGGCATCACCAGCAACGGCGCCATCAATGTCGGCGGCTTCGAAGGCGGCGCGAGCTGGGAATACTCGACCAACAACGGCATGGATTGGTCGGAGGGGGTCGGATCGACCGTCGCTCTGCCGGAGGATGGCACTTATGACGTGCAGGTCCGTCAAACCGATGTCGCCGGCAACGTCTCGGACGCATCCGCCGCGCTTCATGTCGTGCTCGATGCGACGCCCCCGTCGGCGCCGTCAGTGGCGTTGGCAATTGACAGCGGCATTGCCGACGATCTGCTGACCAACGACGGCACGGTCAACGTGGCCGGACTTGAGACCGGTGCCACTTGGCAATACTCAATCGACGACGGCGCCAATTGGACCGATGGAGTCGGCACCAGCGTGACGCTCGGTGCCGAGGGCGAACACAATGTGATGGTCAAGCAGACCGACGCCGCAGGCAACACCTCTTCACCGTCGGGCACGCTGAGCTTCACGGTCGACACTACGGCTCCCGCGGCGCCGTCGATCGCTCTCGCCGTCAACAGCGGCAATCCTGACGACAACGTCACCGACACCGGCACAGTCAACGTCACCGGCCTGGACGGCGGTGCCAGCTGGCAATATTCAATCGACAGTGGCGCCAGCTGGACGGCGGGCGTCGGCAGCAGCGTCACCTTCCCCGACGATGGCCTCTACAATGTGATCGTTCAGCAGTTGGACGCGGCGGGTAACGCCTCGGCTTCGACCGGCACGCTCAACTTCATCGTCGATACCGGCGCCCCGGCGGCTCCGACTGTGGCGCTTGCCGTCGACGGTGGCACTGCAGGCGACGGCCTGACCAACAACGGCACGATCAATGTCATCGGCCTTGAGGCTGGCGGCACTTGGGAATACTCGATCGACAATGGCGTAAACTGGTCGACGGGCACAGGCACCAGCTTTGCCATCGGCACAGACGGCAGCTATGAACTGCAGGTGCGCCAGACCGATGCCGTCGGCAATCCGTCTCCGGCCTCGGCAGCGGTTGCTGTCACGCTCGATATGTCCGCGCCTGCCGCCCCGTCGCTGGCCCTTGCCACCGATAGCGGCACTGCCGATGACGCCATCAGCACTGCCATGACGCTCAACGTCGCAGGCCTCGAAGCCGGCGCCAGCTGGGAGTATTCCAGCAACAGTGGCGCCAGCTGGAGCACCGGCACCGGCACCAGCATGACCATCGACGTCGATGGCACCTATGACGTGAGCGTGCGGCAGACCGATGCGGCCGGCAACATCTCGGCCGTCTCCACCGCATTGCACGTGACGCTCGACACCATAGCCCCGGCGGCTCCGGCCCTGGCGCTTGCCACTGACAGCGGCGCAGCGGACGATGGCGTCAGCAACGACGGCACCATCAACGTCACCGGCATCGAGGCCGGTGCGGCGTGGGAGGTCTCGACCGACAACGGCGTCAACTGGACCGCCGGCGCCGGTTCGACCATCGCGCTTGCTACCGATGGAAACTATGACGTGCAGGTGCGCCAGACCGACGCGGCAGGCAATCCTTCAGCGGCATCGGCCTCGCTGCACGTCACCCGCGACACGCTCGCCCCCTCGATGCTGGCCCTGGCGCTGGCGCTCGACAGCGGCATCGCCGGCGATGGTATCACCAACGACGGCACAATCAATGTTACCGGGCTGGAGGATGGCGCCAGTTGGGAGTACTCGACCGACAACGGCACGACCTGGACGCCCGGCAGCGGCACCAGCTTCGAGCTTGGCGCTCAAGGCAGCTACGATGTCACTGTCCGCCAGACCGATCTGGCAGGCAATGTCTCGGATCCGTCGACCGTCTTGCATGTTACGCTCGACACCACCACCATCACGGGGCTGCCTGGCAACGACACGCTGACGGGTACGGCCGGAGCTGATCACATCAATTCCGGCGCTGGTAACGACACGATCTTTGGCTTTGCCGGTGCCGACTCGCTCGATGGCGGCATAGGCGTCGATACGCTCAAGCTCACCGCCACTTCGGGTGATCTCAATTCCGCCGGCAACAGCCAGCTGATGGGCATCGAGAAGATCTCGGGGGTCGGGGCTACTGGCGGGCTGGTGATCGATCTGCACCGGCAGTCCGACGGCTTTACCGTGACCGGCGGTGGCTTTGCCGACAAGATGATTGGCAGCTCTGGTGCCGATCATCTGCTCGGCGGAGTCGGCAACGACACGCTGCTGGGCGGTGCCGGTGCGGACTTCCTATCCGGCGGACTTGGCAACGATCGTCTTGGCGGCGGCACCGGCAACGACACGGTGTTTGGCGGCGCGGGTTCCGATGTGCTTTCGGGCGGCGCGGGCGCTGACCAGCTGCGCGGCGATGCCGGCAACGACACGCTACTCGGCGGCTCGGGCAATGATCGCTTCATCTACAACCCGGTGCACTACGGCCGCGACCTGATCCGCGATTTCGGCGACACAGCCGGCAATCAGGATGTGATCCAGTTCTCCATCGCGGTTTATGCCGACTTCGCGGACGTGCAGGCCCACATGCACCAGGTCGGTGCCAACGTGGTGATCGGCACGCTCGGCGGCGCCGATACCATCACCCTCAGGAACACCCTGCTGAGCTCGCTCGACAGCCACGACTTCATGTTTGTGTAAGACTTGGCTGGCCGCGCAACAACGGCGGGGCGGGTGGCGAAAGCTGCCCGCTCTTGCACCATTCGCCGAACCTACCACGGCAGCACCATCAATGCGGCGGCAACGCCATGAGCCCGCCGTCAGGATGGTTCACGAACAGCTGTGCCGGCCGCTATCGTGCCTCCCCCAAGCGCGGCCGCGATCAGCGCGCCGAGCGCCATGTCGTCCTCCTGGCCAAAGCCCTGATGCATGAGCGTTCCATCGCGCCCGATCAGGATTGATGTCGGTGTCCCCTGCATCTGGTAGCGGCCCATCGTGACAGGTATCGGCGTGCCCTGGCCCGTTTCGTCGACGCCGATCGGGAAGGTCAGGCGGTACTCGTGGATGTAGGCTTCCAGTGATACCGGCATCATCGCGGCATGATGCTCGAACACCGTGTGCAGACCAATCACCTGCAGGTCGCTGCTGCGGAACATGCGGTGCGCGCGTTCGGCTTGCGGGGTGCCGTGCGCCACGCAACCGGGGCACAGCATCTGGAAGGCATGCATGAGCACGGGACGGCCACGGAGCTTTTCCAGCGTCAGCGGCTGCTTGGTGTTGAACCAGCGCGAAATCACGATCTCGGGAGCAATCATGGGGTCTGACCTAGAGTGGGCCTGCAGGGGAGTGCGGAAGACTTGGCCCCCGCAACAACTTGCTGTTTGATCATTTCCGAGCTTACACCGGCTCTCGAAAGATTTGACAGCTCACTTTCATGCAAACTTGCATATGGTTTCTGCCGAAGCTCATGGCGTAGGGTGGCAGGCAGCCACCCTCTTAGCGCATTCGCGTTGCACCAGGGCGGCTGCAAGCGGCCCCCACGCCATGCAGCCTGTTCGTCCGATCGCCAATTCAGTCAGAAAGCACGGCCGCGACCCTTCGGCCAGCACCTGGCAACCGGTCAAAAGATAGGTTGGACGGTATTGCTTCGCTAGCACGGCCTTGCCGGATGAGCCTCGGTCGAACACTATTGGTGAGGCGATTTGCGTCGAGCAGGAGGCTGCGGTGGCGGCGCGGGATGGCCAGGACGCGATTGATCGCAGGGCCAGCGAAATCAGTTGTGGAATCCAGCCACAGGTTGGCAGAGAAAGAAGGCCACCAGCGACCGCGGATTCACCAGTGAGGGAAACAAAACATGGCTTCCAACATCTTCCAAGGCTGCATCCCGGCGCTGATGACGCCCTGCAAGCCGGACCGCACGCCGGACTTCGTTGCGCTGGTGCGCAAGGCCAAGGAACTGATCGGCATCGGCATGTCGGCGGTGGTCTACTGCGGCTCGATGGGCGATTGGCCACTGCTGACGGATGAGCAGCGCCAGGAGGGCGTCGCCGCTTTGGTCAAGGCGGGCATCCCCGTGATCGTCGGTACCGGCGCCCAAAGCCCCGCCCGCGCTGCGGCCCACGCCGCTCATGCCCGCAAGGTCGGCGCCAAAGGGCTGATGGTTATCCCGCGTGTGCTGTCGCGCGGGACGTCGCCGAGTGCGCAGCGGGCCCATTTTTCGGCAATCCTTGAGGCCGCTGGCGGACTGCCCGCCGTGATCTACAACAGCCCCTATTACGGCTTCGAAACCAAGGCCGAGCTGTTCTTCGAGCTGCAGGGCCGCTTTGCCAATCTGATCGGCTTCAAGGAGTTCGGCGGGGCGGCGGCGCTGAAATATGCGGCGGAAAACATCACCAACCGCGATCCGGGCCTCACCTTGATGGTGGGTGTCGATACCCAGGTGGTCCACGGCTTCGTGAACTGCGGGGCCAAGGGTGCCATCACCGGCATCGGTAATGCGCTGCCCAAGGAGGTGTTGCACCTGGTGGCATTGTGCGAGAAGGCCGCGACCGGCGATGTGGCCGCGCGGGGCCAGGCGCTCGATCTGGAACGCGCGCTCTGGGTGCTCTCGACGTTCGACGAGGGGCCTGATTTGGTGCTCTACTACAAGTATCTGATGGTGCTGGAAGGCAGCCCCGAATACGCGCTGCATTTCGAAGCCACGGATGCGCTGTCCGCGAGCCAGCGGACGTATGCGGAGAGGCAGCTGAAGCTGTTCAAGGCGTGGTATGTGGGGTGGGTGAAGACCATCCATTGACGGTTAGACTCGGATCCGGTGCTGCCGGTTCAAAGGTGTCATCCCGGATGCGCTGCAGCATGCCAGCGCGGGGGTGAAGAGGCGCCGCGCAAGCAAGTAAACATGGTGCGGCGCTGATACGGGACCTCGTCGGGTTGGGCTCCGTCTTTGTTTGAGTGCTGCAGGAGCCCTTAGAGATCCGGTGTCTGCGGCGCACCGTCGAAACGCTGCGCTGCGCACGGGATGACAACTTACTTGCGCCGCCCGAACAACGGCACCAGCACGATCAGCGCTGCGGCCAGCATTACGAACGGGAACAGGCTGAGATTGACGCCGCTCCAGCCGACCGTGTTCAGCAGCCGTCCGGCCAGATACGACGTAAACGCCACAAAACCGAACACGCACAGATCGTTGAACGCTTGGGTTTTGCCGCGCTCTTCGGGCGTGTGGCAGTCAGTCACCAGGGTAGTGGCGCTGATGTAGCTGAAGTTCCAGCCCAGGCCGAGCGCCACCATGGCGATCGTGAAGTTCGTGAGCGTCACGCCCGACAAAGCAACGATGCCGCAACCCGTCAGCAGCAGCAGGCCGATCAGTGCCATCGGGATGCGTCCGAAGCGGGCGATCAGGTTGCCGGTGAAAAAGCTCGGCGCGAACATCGCCAGCACGTGCCAGCGGATGGCGTGCGAGGCATCGTCCGGAGTGAAACTGCAGGCGGCCATGGCCAGCGGCGTTGCCGTCATGACCAGGTTCATCATGCCGTAGGCGACGGTGCCGGCGGCCAGCGCCGCGATGAAACGGGGCTGACGGATGATTTCGGCGAGCGGCCGGCCGGTAGGAGCGTTGGCGGCCAGGCGCGCCGGTGTCGGGATGCGTACCATGGAGACGGCCAACAGGCCGAGGCCCGCAGCGACAGCACATACCATGAAGGACGCGGCAAACGGCAGCCACAGTTCGCGCGTGCGGGTGAGGATTTCGGGTGTCAGCAGGGCCGACAGCAGGCCACCCGCCAATGCCCAGGATATCGCCGTCGGGCGGAATTTCGGGCTCGCCATGTCGGCGGCGGCAAAGCGGTAGTAGTTGGCCGAGGACTGGTAGTAGCCGAAGAAATGCGTGCCCAGGCAGAACAGCCAGAAGCTGCCAAGTTCGATGGCATAGACGGTCGTGACCCCGCCCAGAATGCCCATGCACGCGCCCAGCAGAAAGCCTGTGCGGCGCCCGAAGCGTTGCATGATCATGGCCATCGGCAGCGTGCCGAGCAGCGTGCCGAACATCATGGTGGTGATCGGCAGGGTCGAGAGCGTCTTGTCCGCCGCCAACGTATGGCCGACATAGCCGCCAAAGATGATGACGGTGGAGACGGCAAAGCCGACACAGCCTTGCGCCAGTGCCAGGATCAGCGCGTTGCGGCGCGCGATGGTGTCGTCGATGCCGGGAGTCGCGGGCGTTGCAATCGCATCGTCAGCCATGGGGGCACCGCGAAGTCTGTTTTGCCTGACAGATGGACGAAAGGCCCATCTTCCTTCTCCCATAGGGAAAAGGTGCCCCGAAGGGGCGGATGAGGGGTGCCGGACGTCCCTTTGGGCGCACTCGTGCACTACGGGCTTCGGCACGCCTCATCCGGCCCCAATCTTTTTGCGCCTCCGCGCAGGCGGCCACCTTTTCCCTATCGGAAAAGGGATTGGCGCCCAAGCAGGTGAGCTCGGAGTCGGCAAAGTATTCACCCATGCCCCACCTCCCCGGGGCGCTGCTCGCGCGCCAGCTTGTCGAGTACGCCGTTCACCACCTTGGGCTCCTCGCCATTGAAGAATTCTTTCGCCACGTCGACATATTCCGAGATGATGACACGGGCGGGGATGTCGCGGCGCTCGAGTAGCTCGAAGGCGCCTGCGCGTAAGGTCGCGCGCAAAATGCTGTCCAGCCGGTTCAGCCGCCAGCCGCCGGCCAGTTTGGCATCGACCAGCGGATCGATGTCGGTCTGGCGTCGCACCACGCCGCGCAACAGCTCGGCAAAGAACAGCCGGTCGGCGACTTCGGGCGCCCCGCCCTCGCCATCGGCGCCAAAGCGGGTGGCAAATTGCGCGATGACTTCCGTGATATCGGTTGCGGCCAGGTCCATCTGGTAGAGGCCCTGCACGGCTGCAAGACGCGCGGCCGAGCGCGGTTTGTTTGACGGTTTGATCGCGGCGCCGTCAATTGCGCCTTTGCTTTGAGAATCGGGGCCGGTCAAGATTTCGGCCCGAGCTGGCGCTCGATCTCGATCAGGCGCAGACAGGCACGCGCCGCCTCGCCGCCCTTGTTGGCCTTGCCGCCGTCAGCGCGAGCCAGGGCCTGGGCTTCGGTGTTGACGGTCAAAAGCGCGTTGCCGAGCAGCACGCCGTGGCGCAGCGCGATCTCCATCAGCCCGCGATTGGCCTCGTTGCAGACCGTGTCGTAGTGGCTGGTCTCGCCGCGGATGACGCAGCCGAGGATGACGGCGCCATCGTAGGATCTCTTTTCAAGAGCAGCAAAACGTCCGATGCGGTCGGCATGCACGAGGGCCGCCAGCGCCTGCGGCAGCTCGAGCGCGCCGGGCACAGCGATGCGCGTCGCCCTACCACCGGCAGCCACAATGACGGCCAGCGCGCCTTCGGCCAGCGGGTTGGTGATATGGGCGTAATACGGCGCCTCAAGAATGAGCACGCGCACGCCCTGCAAGGTTTGAGCGGCGGAAGCGGTGTTTGTCTGGCGCAAGACCATGAGGGTGGTGCTCAATTCGGAGTGTGGGTTTCGCCGAGCCTTGCCACATAGCGGGCCATCAGGTCCACCTCGAAATTGACGTCGTCGCCGTGCCGGGCGGTGCCCCAGGTGGTTACGGCGAGCGTATGCGGGATCAGGTTGACGCCGAACGTGCTGCCGGAAACCTCGTTGACGGTGAGCGAGGTGCCATCGAGCGCGACCGAGCCTTTGCGGGCAACGAAGCGTGCGAGATCTGGGGCGACTTCAAAAGTGAAGCGCGTGTGCTCGCCGTCCGCACGGACCGACACGATCTTGGCCAGGCCATCGACGTGTCCCGCGACCATGTGGCCGCCGAGTTCGTCGCCGAGCTTCATGGAGCGTTCGAGATTCATGCGCGTGCCCGTCCGCCAGATGTCGAGCGTCGTGACGGCGAGGGTTTCGGGCGAGACGTCAACGGCGATCGCCGTGCGGCCGTCATTATGCACACGAATTTGCGTGACGGTGAGGCAGCAACCGGCGCAGGCGATGGAGGCGCCGATGGCGATGCTCTCGGCGGAGTAGTTGCACGCGATGACAAAGCGGCCGGGGTCGCGCGCGACGACCTCGCCGATGTCGGAGATGATACCAGTGAACATGGGGTGCTCCGGGGACATGATGGTCATCATCGGCTTTGCCGGCTGATGGGGTGACTACGGATCTATCACCGATGACGAACTTCGTGTCACCGTTCACTGCAGCGAATGGGGACACGAAGTTCATTTCCGGCTCCGGCAGCGGGACTCTATAACTGAATTCCATGCTGGCCGAAAATGAACATCATGTCCCCGCCCGCTGAAACCGGAACCACTTGTCGCCGCCGATTTCGCTTTGTTCGACTAGGTCCATTTTCGTACCGTGCAATCCCGACAACCGCTCGAAAGTTACCGGCTGGTCGAAGACACTTTTGCCCCAGTTCGCGGCCGACTCTGGTTTCCAATTCACGAAAATGATCGCCTCATCGAGCAGGCCGCGTCCGGCAAACGCCGCCCAGACCGTTCGTCCGCCCTCGACCATCAGCCGGGTGATGCCAGCGTCGGCCAGAACCTTGGCGGCCTCATCGACGTCGGGACGGCAGTTGGCGCCATCAACGACGAACACTCGAACGCCCAGCTCTTCCAGTGCTGCCCGCTTCTCTTGGGGTGCCGCGCCAGTCGTTAGCACCCAGACGGGTATCTCGCGGGCGCTGCCGGCAAGTTTGGTCGTTGGTGTCAGCGCATCGAGTGTGCCGTCCAAGATGACGCGGACTGGCGAGCGGTGTTCCAGTCCTGGAAGGCGGCAGGACAATTCCGGGTCGTCAGCGCGCACGGTGCCGCTACCAACCAGGATGGCATCGGAATGAGCGCGGTACCGATGGCCCATGGCGCGCGCTTGGGGGCTCGTGACGAAGTTTGCCCGCCCGCCGCCTCCAGTTGGAACCGTGAGATCATCCATTAGCGCCATCTTGATCAACACCGCTGGCCGGCGCTCGGTCACGCGCCGGATATGCCCCAGTGTCACCCACCGGCACGCCTTGGCCTCCACGCCCACCTCGACCTCGAGTCCCGCCGCGCGCAGCAATGCCAGCCCATGGCCAGCCACACGGCTGTCCGGGTCCTCGATCCCCACCACCACGCGTGCCACCCCTGCCGCGATCACCGCCTCGGCGCACGGCCCGGTCTTGCCAACGTGCGAGCATGGCTCCAGCGTCACATACAGCGTCGCCCCGCGCGCGGCCGCGCCGGCCATCCGCAGCGCCTCGGTCTCGGCATGTGGACGGCCGCCCGCTTGCGTCACGGCGCGGGTGATCTCCACCCCATCCCGCACCAACACAGCGCCCACGCATGGATTGGGCCTGGTGGTGCCCAGCCCGCTCGCCGCCATCGCGACGGCGACCTTCATCCACCGCCCATCCATCTCCGCCTGCTCACTCACCCGTCGCCATCCTCGCCTTTGTCGCCGGCCAGTTCCTCCAGCACGTCTTCGAAATCGCGCGCGTCGCGGAAATCACGGTAAACGGAGGCAAACCGCACATAGCCGACGCCATCCAGCCCCTTCAGCGCCTCCATGGCCAGCTCGCCGACCGTCTGAGAGGTCACCTCGCCATCACTGTTGCTCTCCAATTTGCGCACGATGTCGTTGATCAGCCGCTCAACGCGCTCCATCTCGACCGGCCGCTTGCGCAGTGCCATGGTGATCGAACGAGCCAGCTTCTCGCGATCGAACGGGGCCCGTCTGCCAGAGCGCTTCAACACCGTCAGTTCCTTCAGCTGCACGCGCTCGAAGGTCGTAAACCGTCCCTCGCAGGCCGAGCAGACGCGCCGGCGCCTGATCGCGCTGTCGTCCTCGGTCGGACGGCTGTCCTTTACCTGGGTCTCGGAACTGGCGCAAAACGGGCAGCGCATGGGGGCCTGAAGGTTGTTGAGGTTGGCGCGGGCGCGCTAGAATTCATGCAATGACCCGCCGTCACACGCAATATAAGGATTGGCTATGCCTGTTCCCACACTGACTGCCTGTATCGAGTGCTGGCCGATCGCCGGGGAATTCCGCATTTCGCGCGGCGCCAAGACCCAGGCGGTGGTGGTGGTCGCCGAATTGCGCGACGGCGTGCACATCGGCCGCGGCGAATGCACGCCCTACGCCCGCTATGGCGAAACCTCCGAGGGCGTGCTGGCGGCCATTGTGGCGATGGCACCGGCCTTGGCCGAGGGGCTGACGCGCGGGCAGCTGCAATCGGCTCTGCCGCCCGGCGCCGCCCGCAATGCGCTCGACTGCGCGTTGTGGGATCTTGAGGCCAAGCGCTCCGGTATGCCGGTGCATCGGCTGGCGGGACTGCAGCCGCCGCAGCCGCTGACCACAGTCTACACGCTCAGCCTCGATGAACCAATCGCGATGCGCACCAAAGCCGCCACGACCGGGCAATATCCTTGGCTCAAGGTCAAGCTCGGCGGCCAGCACGATGGCGCACGCCTGGTCGCTATTCGGCAGGCCCGCCCCGATGCGCGGCTGATCGTCGATGCCAACGAAGCCTGGACCGCCGAGACCCTGGAAATTCTGTTCCACCTCTGCATCATGGCAGATGTCGAGTTGATCGAGCAGCCGCTGCCACAAGGCGCCGATGCAGCGTTGGCGCAGGTGCCGCGTCCGATCCCGGTCTGCGCCGATGAAAGCGCCCACGTTGCCGCCGACGTGGCCGCGCTGGCGGATCGCTATGACGCCGTCAACATCAAGCTCGACAAGACGGGTGGTCTCACGGAGGCGCTGGTCATGAAGGCGGCGGCGCAGGCGGCCGGATTGAAGGTGATGGTCGGCTGCATGGTCGCAACCTCGTTGGCCATGGCCCCGGCGCTACTGGTGGCGCAAGGCGCCGACTGGGTCGATCTGGATGGACCGCTGTTGCTGGCCAAAGATCGCCTGCCGAGGCTGGTCTATGACGGTCCGCGGGTGGCCGCCGGTCCGCCGGAACTCTGGGGCTAGCTCCAAGAGGGCGGGCGCAGGCCGCCGACGCCATGGGGGCCCGCCGGACAGCATAAATGCCGAGACCCTTGTGTCAGGAACTTGCGACAAGAAAGTATTTGACGCCTCTTGCATCCATTCAACCACTATATATTCAAATTGTTTGAATATATCTATGTCGTATCGTAGTGTTTCACATCTTCTACTACTACGGGGCGCCGCTGTGTGGGCGCCGGAAGGCTGTTTGTACTTTGACTACCCTACGCGGCCTTCCGGTGCCTGCGCTCCCGCCTGCTTGTCCCTTCCCGGCTCACCCCGAGGGAGCAGCGCAGCATGCAGAAACTCCGGCGTCGCAAACGCGCCACCGCATGCCGCGAAGGCACTTGCAAGCGGGCGCGTGCCATGGCCAATGAGCGGAGAACTTTCCCATCGCGACTGCGCGCCGCAAAATCAGAAGGAACGTGCCCATGGCCGAGGTAAAGAGCGATATCGAGATCGCGCGCGCCGCCAAAAAAAAACCGATCCAGGATATCGGCGCCAAGCTCGGCATCCCGACCGAGCATCTTGAGCCTTACGGGCACGACAAGGCCAAGGTGTCGTCGCAGTTCATCAAGTCGCTGGCCAACAAGCCGGACGGTAAGCTGATCCTGGTCACGGCCATCAACCCGACCCCGGCGGGCGAAGGCAAGACAACGACCACGGTCGGCCTCGGCGACGGTCTCAACCGCATCGGCAAAAAGGCCGCGATCTGCCTGCGCGAGCCCTCGCTCGGCCCATGCTTCGGCGTCAAGGGCGGCGCGGCCGGCGGGGGCTATGCCCAGGTCGTGCCGATGGAGGACATCAACCTGCATTTCACTGGCGATTTCCACGCCATCACCTCGGCGCACAATCTGCTCTCGGCACTGCTCGATAACTCGATGTATTGGGGCAACCCGCATGCGCTTGATCCGCGCAAGATCGCCTGGCGCCGGGTCATGGACATGAACGACCGCTCGTTGCGCGAGATCGTCGTCGGCCTGGGTGCCGGCGCCAATGGCATGGTGCGCGAGACCGGCTTCGATATCACGGTCGCCTCCGAGGTGATGGCGATCTTGTGCCTGGCCAATGACCGGGCCGATCTGGAAAAGCGTATTGGCCAGATCATCGTCGGCTACAACCGGGACAAGAAGGCCGTCACCGCCAAGGATCTGAAGGCCGACGGCGCCATGACGGTGCTGTTGGAAAAGGCCATTCAGCCCAATCTGGTGCAGACCCTGGAGAACAACCCCGCCTTCATCCACGGCGGGCCGTTTGCCAATATCGCACATGGTTGCAATTCGGTGATCGCGACCAAGACGGCGCTGAAGCTCGCCGACTATGTCGTGACAGAGGCAGGCTTCGGCGCCGATCTCGGGGCGGAAAAATTCTTCGACATCAAGTGCCGGCAGGCGGGCCTGCAGCCGTCGGCAGCGGTGATTGTTGCGACCATCCGTGCCCTGAAGATGAACGGTGGTATCGCCAAGAACGATCTCGGCAAGGAGAATGTCGAGGCGCTGACCAAGGGCTGCGCCAATCTCGGCCGCCATATCGAGAACGTGAAAAGTTTCGGCGTGCCGGTGATCGTCGCCATCAACCGCTTCACCACCGACAGCGATGCCGAAATCGCGGCCATCAAGGCCTATGCCAAGACGCAGGGCGTCGAAGCGGTCCTATGCGAGCATTGGGCCAAGGGCTCGGCGGGAACCGAGGAATTGGCCCACAAGGTGGTCGCCCTTATCGATGCGACGCCGGCCAATTTCGCGCCGCTGTACCCGTCGGAGTTGACACTGTGGGACAAGATCAACACCATCTGCCGCAAAATCTACCGCGCCGACAAGGCGACGGCGGACAAGAAGATCACGGATCAGTTGACCGCTTGGGAGCTTGCCGGCTTCGGCAAGCTACCGGTCTGCATGGCCAAGACGCAGTATTCCTTCACCACCAATCCCGACCTGCGCGGTGCCCCAACCGGCCACATCGTGCCGATCCGCGAGGTGCGCCTGTCGGCCGGAGCCGGTTTCGTCGTGGCGGTCGCCGGCGACATCATGACCATGCCGGGGCTGCCGAAAGTTCCGTCCGCCGAGGTCATCCGCTTCAACGAGGCGGGCCAGATCGAGGGGCTGTTCTAAGCCCGTCCATCGAAAGCTGAACCATGCGGTTGTCGCTCTTGACGAACTCCGTCGTCGCGGCCCTGGTCGGCTTTGGCGGCACCATCGCGATCATCATCGAGGCGGCGCATCGGCTGAATGCGACGCCCGCTGAGTTGATCTCGTGGGTGGTGGCAGTGTGCTTCGCGCAGACCGTTGCTGGAATTGTGCTCAGCGTCTGGCATCGTATTCCCGTCGTCATCGCCTGGTCGACGCCGGGGGCGGCGCTGATTGCCGCCGCACCGCCCGGCATGGACATGCACGCGGGCGTTGCGGCGTTTCTGCTGGCAGCGGTGCTGATCTGCCTGACCGCGTTGATCCGTCCCCTGACACGTCTCATCGAGCAGATCCCGCTAGCGTTGGGCGCTGCCATGCTGGCGGGCGTGCTGCTGCATTTCATCCTGCTGGCGGTGGCAAGCGCGCAAACGCAGCTCTCTTTAGTCCTGAGCATCCTGGCCGTGTTTGTGCTCGGCCGCCTGCTGACGCCGACGCTGGCTGCCATCGAGGCGCTGATCGCGGGGGTGCTGCTGAGCCTTGCGCTGAACCTGGCTGGGCCGATGCCGGCAGCGTTCACCTGGTCGAACCCGGTGTTGATCGAACCGCGCTTTGATGCGGCGTCCTTGATCGGGTTGGGCCTGCCGCTGTTCCTGGTTACCATGGCGTCGCAAAACCTGCCCGGCGCCGCAGTGTTGCGAACCGCTGGTTACAACCCGCCGATGCCTTCGATCCTGGGCGTCACCGGTTCTTGCTCGGTGCTTGCGGCGTTTTTCGGATCGCACACGGTCAATCTCGCCGCCCTCACGGCAGCGCTGTGCACGGGGCCAGATACCCATCCCGAGATGGCCAGGCGCTGGCCAGCCGGTGTTGTTTTTGCGCTCTGTTTCGCCGTGTTCGGCGTTTGCGCAGCACCGCTGATTGGTGTGCTGACGGCCATGCCGGTAGAGTTGATCCGGGTCGTCGCCGGTCTCGCCCTGATCGGACCACTGAGCGGAGCGCTGACCAGTGCGCTCGCCAACGAGCAGGATCGGTTCGCCGCCATGGCGACGTTTGCCGTGACCGCCTCGGGTCTCACCTTTGCCGGCGTCGGCGCGCCGTTCTGGGGGCTGCTGGTCGGGCTCGCGGTGCTGGGGTTGGAGCGGGTGAAGTCAAACTTTGCCATGGCACGGTGACACCATGCTGCATGTACCGCCCGACATCACAATCGCCGACTGGGAATTGCTAGAGACTTTTATCCGCGCGTCCGGCCCGGGCGGGCAGAACGTCAACAAGGTGTCGACAGCGGTCGAGCTGCGCTTCGATATGCGCGGCTCGCCTAGTTTGACGCCGGGGGTCAAGACGCGGCTCGCGGGCATTGCCGGCCGCCTGCTGACCAAGGATGGCGTGATCGTCATCCGTGCCGACCGCTTCCGCACGCAGGACCGCAATCGCGGTGATGCCCGCGACCGGCTGGCCGCACTGATTGCCGAGGCCGCCGTGCCGCCCAAGCCGCGCGTCAAGACGCGGCCGACCCGCGCCTCGAAGGAACGGCGGCTAGAATCCAAGAGTGTGCGCGGCAGCCTCAAACGCTCCCGGCGCGACACGGCATCGGAGGAATAACGGTATGGAGCCAATTATGACTGACACCGCCCATCCCTGCGACCCGTTGAGCGGCGACGAAATGATCAAAGCAGCCCGGATCGTGCGCGAGCTAGGCGGGCTCGATGCGTCGGCATGGTTCGAGACGCTGGCGCCCGATGAGCCGGACAAGGCCCATCTCAAGACTTTTCGGCCGGGCGATCCGATCCGGCGCCGGGTGTTCGTTGCCTGCTATGAACCCTCCAGCAACCGCACCTTCGATGGCGTGGTCGACCTGGCCGCGGGCAAACTCATCAGCTGGCGCCATATCCCGGGCGCCCAGCCCCGCATCGGCGGTGACGAATTTGTCATGGGCGGCGAGATCGCCAAGGCCGATCCGCAATTCCGTGCGGCCTGCGCCAGACGCGGCATCGATCCCGATAAGGTCCTGGTCGAGCCTTGGGCCGCTGGCAATTTCGGCGTTGCCGGCGAAGCGGGCGAGCGGATCGCCTACGGCCACTGCTGGCTGCCCAACGACTCGGGCGACAATCCCTATGGGCGCCCGATCGCCAATCTGCACCCGGTCATCGACCTGCGCCGCCGCAAGGTGCTGCGCGTCGATGATTTCGGGGTGCTGCCGGTGCCGCCGGACAGCGGCGACATCGTCAGTCGCGAGGGCTTTCGCACCGACCTGAAACCGCTTGAAATCACGCAGAAGGACGGGCCCAGTTTCAGCGTCGATGGCCACCATGTGCGTTGGCAGAAATGGAACCTGCGTATCGGTTTCAATGGCCGCGAGGGTTTGCACCTCTATGAGATCGGGTATCAGGATAACGGCCGCGTGCGTCCGATCATGCATCGCGCCTCGCTGGCCGAAATGGTGGTGCCCTACGGCGATCCGAACGGCGGCAACTTCCGCCGCAACGCCTTCGATGTCGGCGAGTATGGCGTTGGCCAGCTGGTGGATTCACTGGTTTTGGGTTGCGATTGCCTCGGTGCCATCCATTATTTCGACGCCTGGACCCATGATTGGCACGGCAAACCCAAATTCATACAGCACGCGATCTGTATGCATGAAGAAGATTTCGGCATCCTGTGGAAATTCAACTATTGGGGTACCGTCGCCAAGCGTCCGAACGTTGCGCGTTCGCGGCGTCTGGTGATCTCGTCCTTTTCCACCATCGGCAACTACGTGTACGGCTTTTTTTGGTACTTTTACCAGGACGGCACCATCGGCGTCGAGGTGAAAGCGACCGGTATTCCGTTCCCGACCGGGACACGGGTGGGCGAACCCGGCAGCCACGGCGAGGCGATGGCCGAAGGCATCTCGGGCCATGTGCATCAGCATACCTTCAGCTATCGCTTCGATATGGCCGTGGACGGTGACCAGAACGCTGTGCGCGAGGTGAACTTTTCCGCTGCGCCGAAGGGACCTGCCAATCCTCAGGGCAATGCGATTGTTACTGAGGTCAAGCCGCTTGTCACCGAGCTCGCCGCACAGCGAGAGATGGACATGGCCGCCGCCCGCTATTGGATGGTAATCAACCCGAATTCGCTCAACGCCCATGGCAAGCCGGTCGGCTACAAGCTGGTGCCCGGCAGCAACGCGCTGCCGTTTCTTCAACCCGACGCACCAGTCGGCAAACGCGCCGCCTTCATGTTCAAGCATTTCTGGGCGACGCAGTACGAGCGCTCCGAACTCTATCCCGCCGGCTGGTATCCCAATCAGCATGAGGGCGGCGATGGTCTTCCCGCCTGGACTGCAAAGGACCGGCCGCTGGAAAACCAGAACGTGGTGGTGTGGTACACGCTCAACTATCACCACCTGCCGCGTCCCGAGGATTGGCCGGTGCAGCCGGTGGTCTACGCCAATTTCCATTGGATGCCGGTGGGGTTCTTTGATCGCAACCCGGCTCTGGATGTACCGACCGGGGGGGCGGCGGAGTGTTGCTAACCGAACGCGAGCGATCTCGGGGCTTGCGCCCGGATCATTTCGAACGCCACCGCAACCGCGGCCTCGCGCACCGCGGACCGGCTCAGGTCGCCAAATTCACAGCGCCGGTGTTGCGTCGCTGCACCACGGCGCGCGGTGGCGAGATGCACGAGCCCGACCGGTTTGTCCGCAGAGCCACCGCCCGGCCCGGCAACGCCAGTGACGGCCACCGCGATATCGGCCGCCGAATGTCTCAAAGCGCCCTCCGCCATGGCGCGGGCGACCTGTTCGCTGACGGCGCCGTGGGCCGAAATCAGCGCCGGATCGACGCCGATCTGTTCGGTCTTGGCGGCGTTGGAGTAGGTGACAAAACCGCGCTCGAACACGTCGGACGAACCGGCTATTTCAGTGATCAGCGCGGCAATCAGCCCGCCGGTGCAGCTCTCAGCCGATGCCAATCGAAGGCCGTGCTGGCGCAGCAGCACCAGCAGCCCCTCGGCCTCGACAATGAGATGGTGCGCAAGCATCGGCTCCTCCATCGATCAGGCAAGCAGAGCCTAACACAAAAGGCCCGGCGGACGCAGGTCCACCGGGCGAACGCAACTTGGCGATTGCGTTGTAAATCAAGCCGCCGCGAACAGTTTCTCGGCCGAATCCAGGAGCTTGTCGAAAGTGCCGGTGCTCTGATCGCCTAGCGCCGTCTCGACCCGTTCCTGCGTCTGCTTCCAGACCGTGAAGGCCGATTGGATTGCTTTGTCGCCAGCCTCGGTCAAATGCAGCCCGCGGCCGCGCCGGCCGGCCGGCGGATCCATATTGATCATCTTGAGCGACACCAACCGCTTCAGGTTGCGGCTCAGCGTCGACTTCTCGATGTCGAGTTCGAAGCCGATCTCGGCCGCGGTCACGCCGTTTTGCGATGCGACGGCGGTGAGCAATGTGAACTGACTTGCCGTCAGGCCCATGGGCCGCATCGCCTCGTCATAAATGCGTGTAATGATGCGGCTCATGCGGCGCGCCCGCAATGCCATGCAGCACGCGGCTGAAGTAGCCGCAATCTCGGAAGCTGAATTCGGATCAACCTCGGCGAACCGTCCCATGACCAAACCTCGCTGCGCCGCTATCGGCGTCCATAGCGGCATTGTTTAGCGATTCGCATGGCACGGCAACTCCGCGGTTGTTGCACGCACTCAACCATCCACCGCCGTGGTAGCCGCGGCAGGCAACAGCACCGTGGCTGTTGCCATGGCGGCAAGACCCTCGCCGCGGCCAGTAAAGCCGAGCCGTTCGGTGGTGGTTGCCTTGACGCTTGCACGCTCGACCGCAATGCCGAGCACCTCGGCGATGCGGGCGCACATGGCCTCGCGGTAGGGGCCGATGCGCGGATGTTCGCACACGATGGTGACATCGACATTGCCGATGCGCCCGCATCGTTTTCGTATCAGCCGGGCAGCCTCGGCCAGGAAGATCTCGGATGCCGCTCCCCTCCAGCGGGCGTCGCTGGGCGGGAAATGCTGGCCGATGTCGCCGGCCCCGATGCAGCCGAGCAGCGCATCGGTCAATGCATGCAATGGGGCGTCGGCGTCGGAATGACCTTCCAGGCCGTGATCGTGCGGTACGCGCACGCCGCACAACATGACGTGGTCGCCGCTCGTAAAGCGGTGCACGTCGAAGCCTGAGCCGGTGCGGATATCGGGCCAGACCGGCGCTGAGTGCTGGGCGACGCGGAAATCTTCAATGGTCGTGATTTTGCGATTGCTCTCGGCGCCCATGACCAACCCAACCTCCATGCCGGACCATTCCGCGATTGCCGCGTCGTCGGTGAAATCCTTGCGGCCAGCCGCTTTTGCCTTGTGGTGCGCCGCCAGGATGGCTGCGAATTGGAAGCCTTGCGGCGTCTGGGCGCGCCACAATCCGATACGCTCGATGGTGGCCAAAACGCTGTTGCCGGCACCCGCGCGCTTGACCGTGTCGGCAAGCGGCATGGCCGCGATACTGCCGTGGTGGGAGGCAAGGTCGTCCAGCACCCGTTGAATGATTTCGGAGCTGACGAATGGGCGGGCGGCGTCATGAATAAGGACGTGTGTGATCTGATGTGACGCCAAGGCATCGAGGCCGGCGAACACGCTGGCCTGGCGTTCGGTTCCCCCAAACACCGGCGGCAGCAGGATAGGATGGCAGTGAACCGTCGCGGCCTCATAGGCTTGGCTATGAACCGGATTGATCACCACCTGGATCGCGACCGTCGCGGGATGTCGGGCGAACACATCGATGCTGTGCCGCAGCATCGGCGTGTCGCCGATCAGCTGGTATTGTTTTGGCAGGTCGGACGTTTGCGCGCGCGATCCCGTGCCTGCAGCGACGATCAGGGCGGCAACGCGCATGGGACTCGGTTTCCAGTCTATCGGCAGCCGCCGATGTTCGTGTTGACAGGGCTATTTGCACGATATTGCGCGAACTGCGCAATCGCCTGCGTGCTGATCCACAGCCGTTGCACAATTCGCGAGCATCGACTATTTGTTGCGCGGAAATTGTGCAACCGGCGAAAGCTCAGCCAAATGTCCGCCTTCAGACTGGGCCAGTTCGACTTCCAATCGCCGGTCATTCTCGCCCCGATGTCGGGTGTGTCCGACAAGCCGATGCGCAACATTGCACAAGCGACCGGAGCCAGCCTGGTGGTCTGCGAAATGGTGGCAAGCGAGCCGTTCGTGCGCCAGCGCCGCGACCTGCTACGCAAGGCCATGCGCTCCGAGCTGGGTCCCTTCGTGATCCAACTCATCGGCCGCGAGCCGCACTGGATGGCCGCAGGAGCACGCCTTGCCGAGGGGCTCGGCGCCGACATCATCGACATCAATATGGGCTGCCCTGCCCGCGAGGTGACGGGCGGCCTGTCGGGCTCTGCCTTGATGCGCGAGCCTGATCACGCGCTCAACCTGATCGAAGCGACGGTCGGTGCCGTCAAAGTGCCTGTGACGCTGAAAATGCGCATGGGCTGGGACCATGGCACGCTGAACGCGCCCGCCATTGCCAAGCGCGCCGAAGCAGCCGGTATTCAGATGATAACGGTGCATGGCCGCACGCGTTGCCAGTTCTTCAAGGACAAGGCCAATTGGTCGTTCGTGCGCCAAGTGAAGGACGCCGTTTCGATCCCGGTCATCGTCAATGGCGACATCGAAAGCCTGGCCGACGTGAGCGCCAGTCTCGCCGCGTCTGGCGCCGATGGGGCCATGATCGGACGCGGCAGTTATGGTCAGCCGTGGCTGCCCGGACGCGCCGCGCGCTATCTGGCCAGCGGCAACGACCCTGGTGTGCCCGCTCTGGAGGTGCGCGCTAAGATCATCCGTGAGCATTTTGAAGCAATGCTGCTGCACTACGGACGCGAACTGGGCCTGCGCAACATGCGCAAGCATTTCGGCTCGTATGTGCTGCGCCTGCTGGGCGAGGGGCCAACGGCCAAAGCGTGGCGCAAACGCTTGTGCGAGAGCGATGATGTTGCCTCGATCAGCGCCAGCCTGAATGAGCTTTTCGATCGGGCCCATGAGGCGGCGGCATGAGCAGGGCGCGCGCGGCAAGGGCCGTTCCCGACGCTATTCCTGACCCGATCGTCTTGAGTCGAGCCGCTCCACTAGGCCTGATTGAGCAATTGCCATTCCCGCTGCTTGTGCTCGATGCGCGGGATTGCATCAGCTATGCCAGTCCGGCAGCCGAGGAATTTCTGCAGACCGGCCTGTCGCGTCTGGCGGGCAAGCCGCTTGCGGCGTTTGTGCCGCACGATCACCCCCTGCTGGCTCTGATCGGTCAGGTGCGCCGCAGCGGCCGGTCATCGAGCCTCAGTGGTCTGGAAATAGCCTCACCGCGCATCGGTGAGCACAAGGATGTGGAAGTGTTCGCCGGTCCGTTGCCCGAGCAGGACGGCGCCATCCTCGTGACGCTGCATGAGCGAGCCACCGCGCGCCTGCTTGAGCGCCAGTTCGGCCGCCGCAATGCGGGCCGCTCGGTATCGGGACTTGCCGCGGTCATCGCCCATGAGATCCGCAATCCGCTGGCCGGCATGCGCGGAGCGGCGCAACTGCTGGAATCCGGGCTCGACAGCGAGGGGCGCGCGCTGACGCATCTCATCACGTCGGAAATCGATCGGGTCGCGGGATTACTCGACCGCATGCTCGCCTTCGGCAATGCGCCGGCGCAGAACTTAGTACCGGTCAACGTTCACAGCGTGCTCGATCATGTGCGCAGCCTGTCCTCGGCGGCGGCGCCAGCGGGCATGCGTATCGCGGCCGAGTACGATCCGTCGCTGCCTCCGGTCATGGGCAATCGCGATCGGCTGGTGCAGGCGATGCTCAATCTGGTCAAGAACGCAGCCGAGGCGGCGGGCAAGCATACCGACGCGCCGCAGATCTGGTTGCGCACCGCTTTTCACACCGGCGTTGCCATCACCGACCGGACAACCGGTCAGCGCGTTTCGTTGCCGTTGATGATCGCCGTCGAGGACAACGGTCCTGGCATCCATGAGGAAATCCTGCCGCATCTGTTCGAACCGTTCGTTACCACCAAGCCGAGCGGCACCGGCCTGGGCCTCGCGCTCTCCGCACAGATTATCGGTGAACATGGCGGGCTGATTGAAACCGAGCGCGTGCGCGGCCGCACCGTGTTCCGCGTGCTGTTGCCGCTGGCGCCGGCGGGTCATGCAACGTCAACAAGCGAGGACTAGGCATGCGGACCGGATCGATCCTGGTTGCCGATGACGATGCCTCCATGCGCACGGTGTTGTCGCAGGCCCTGGCGCGCGCCGGTCATGGCGCTCGCGTCACCGGCACCGCCTCGACCTTGTGGCAATGGGTTTCGGCAGGCGAGGGCGACGTGGTGGTCACCGACGTTTACATGCCGGACGGCACCGCCTTCGATCTCATTCCACGCATCCGCAAGCTCAGGCCCGAATTGCCGATTGTGGTGATGAGCGCGCATTCCACGCTAGCAACGGCGGTGACTGCGGCCGAACTTGGCGCCTTTGACTATCTCGCCAAGCCGTTCGATCTCAACAACCTGCTTGCGGTCATCGAGCGGGCTTTGCAGGCACCAAAGTCGGCGCCCAAACCGGCCAATGATGGACTGCTCGCCGATCAAGGGCCGTTGATCGGCCGCTCGCCCGCGATGCAGGAGATCTATCGCACGCTCGCCCGCCTGACCCAAACCGATCTGACCGTCATGATCACTGGCGAATCCGGGACCGGCAAGGAACTGGTGGCGCGTGCGCTGCACAGTCATTCCAAGCGCCGCAATGGGCCGTTCGTCGCCATCAACATGGCCGCCATCCCGCGCGACCTGATCGAAGCTGAGCTGTTCGGCCACGAGAAAGGAGCCTTTACCGGCGCCAACAATCGCGGCATCGGTCGCTTCGAACAGGCCGAGGGTGGCACGCTGCTGTTGGACGAAATCGGCGACATGCCGATGGATGCGCAGACCCGGCTGCTCCGCGTGCTGCAGGAGGGCGAATTCACCAGCGTCGGCGGGCGCACCTCGATCCGCTCCAATGTGCGCATCGTGGCCGCGACGCACCGCGATTTGCGCCAGCACATCGCGCATGGCTTGTTCCGCGAGGATCTCTATTACCGCATCAACGTCGTGCCGCTGCGCCTGCCGCCTTTGCGCGAACGGCGCGAGGACATTCCCGATCTGGTGCGCAATTTCCTCAAGAATGCCACCAAGGCCGGTCTTCCGGAGCGGACCATCGAGCCGGGCGCGCTCGACAAGCTGATGGCGCACAATTGGCCGGGTAACGTTCGCGAATTGGAGAACATTGTCCTACGGCTGGTGGCGATCCATGCCCAGGAGACGATTTCAGCCGATCTGGTCACCGCTCAGCTGGGCGAGACTTCACGCCCACCGATTCTGTCGCCTGACAGTGCGGATCAGCCGCTGTCGGGCCTGGTCGAGGGCTGGCTGCGCGGCGAGTTCAACCGGCATGGTGGCGCACTCCCGCCGCCCGGCCTGCATGATCGTATCCTGCGCCAAGTCGAGGCGCCGATGGTGCGTGCGGCACTGGTCGCGACCCGCGGCAATCAGCTGCGCGCGGCCGAACTGCTCGGCGTCAATCGCAATACGCTGCGCAAGAAAATGCGCGACCTCGGCATCCAGGTGCATGCGGAGATTGAGTGATTGCGCTCATGCATGCCCGGCGTCGTTAACGAGATGCGTCGGGTTGATGCCGATGCGACCCATCGCACCGTCATAAATCTCATCGACATCGGTATCGAACACCAGGTCGAAATCCGCCGGGCAGTTGAGCCAGCCATTGGCTTGGATTTCCTGTTCCAGCTGGCCAGCCGACCAACCGGCATAGCCAAGCGCCAGGATCGAACGCTTAGGGCCCTTTTTCACGGCCATGGCCTTCAGGATATCGATGGTCGCCGTCAAGCAGAACTTGTCGCCGATGCGCAGCGTGCTGTCTGGTGTCACATAGTCCGACGAGTGCAGCACGAAACCGCGCCCGGTCTCGACCGGGCCGCCGACATGCACGCTGGTTTCGGCAAGGTCTTCGGTGTCGCGGGCAAGATTGCTGGTTGGCAGGATCGCCAATTGGTCCAGCAGCTCGATGAAGCTGATATGCGACGCCGGTTGATTGATGATCAGCCCCATCGCTCCCTCGGCCGAATGGGCGCACAGATAAATGACCGAACGAGCAAAACGCCGGTCGGTCATTGACGGCATGGCAATGAGCAACTGTCCGTCAAGATAGGACGCGGAAGGTCGTCGGGGAGTGCGTGGGCCAGCCATGGGAGGAGCATAACCGCTTATTGTGCGCGCTGTGAAGATACCGATGTTGCTGCTCAACTGCGGCAAAGGTGTGGGATACGACCACAAGTGAACGCATCGTGCAGCTCCCTTTCACCAAGGCTTGATTTGATGGTGAACTGCCGAGACTGCCAGGTGATGCTTCGCCCGATGGAAGGACCGAATCAACATGCGTGCCAATGCCCTGCGATTGTCGGCAGTCCTGGCCTGCCTGGCGGCGCTGCTGCCGGAGGCGGCACAGGCCCAGTCCGCAGCCAGCGACTGGTTGAAGGGCAACAGCTCGCGCGTCCGCTTGATTGCCGCGCAAATCCAGCCGGGCGTGCTGCTGGCCGGGATACAAATCGATTTGGAGCCAGGTTGGAAGACCTATTGGCGCTCGCCCGGCGATGCTGGCGGCGTGCCGCCCGAACTCGATTGGAAAAAATCCATCAATCTCGGCGCACCCGAATTGCTGTTTCCCGCGCCAAGCCGGCTGCGGGATCGAGACGGCGATTCGGTCGGATACAAGCATGCCGTCATTCTGCCGGTGCGGATCGTGCCCCTTAGTCCGGCGCAACCGATTGTGTTGGATCTCAACATCCTGTTCGGCGTCTGCAAGAACATCTGCATCCCGGAGGAGCGTCATTTGACACTCACCCTGGAACCCAAAGGCGAAACCGATGGAACGATCGCTGAGCTTCTCAGCCGCGCCCTGGCCTCGGTGCCGGTTGACATGGCCAGCGACCCCAAGGCGCCGCAGCTTGAGGCCATCAAGGTTGACACCGGCACGCCTAAGCCAGCGCTGGTGTTTGACACGCGGTTTCCGTCCGGCGGAGACGGAGCGGATCTGTTTGTCGAGGCCGTGGACGGAAGTTTCGTCCCGATGACCGAACATTTGACCGACACGGGCGATGGCCATGTCGGTTTCAAGATTGATCTGGGTAAATCCGACGATCTGAAATCGCCCAAAGGCAAGGCTCTGCGCCTGACGCTGGTCAGTAGCGCGGGCGCCGCGCAAATCATCCGTACCGTTCCATAGACTCTTTGCAGGCGGCACCGCGAGCGGCTATCTGTTGCCGGCAAACAGAACAGGAGCCATACCATGCCGATCGCCGTTGGAAGCAAACTGCCCGAAGCCTCGTTCATGCTCATGCGCGATGGCAAGGGTACCGCCGTCAGCACTGCCGATTTGTTCTGCGGCAAGAAGGTCGTGTTGTTCGCGGTGCCGGGAGCCTTCACGCCGACTTGCCACCTGAAGCATCTGCCGGGGTTCCTGGCGAACCTCGACGCCTTCAAGGCGCGCGGTATCGACACCATCGCCTGCGTCTCGGTCAACGATCACCATGTCATGGCCGCCTGGGGCAAGGCATCGGGAGCCGACGGCAAGATCACGTTGCTCGCCGATGGCACGGCCACTTTCGCCAAAGCAATTGGCCTGGACTACGATGCCGGGTCGATGGGTACGCGTTCAAAACGCTATGCCGCCTATGTGGAAAATGGGGTCTTGAGGATTCTCAACATTGAGGACAACCCTGGCAAGGCCGAAGGCAGCAGCGCCGAAGCGCTGCTGCAGGCGCTGCCCGCTTAACGCGATTTCTTCTTGAACGGGGCCATGCCATCGCGCGCCAGTTCGTCGGCGCGCTCGTTTTCGGCGTGGCCGGCATGGCCTTTCAGCCAGAGCCATTCGATCTTATGGCGGGCAGCGGCAAGCTCCAGCCGCTGCCAGAGTTCGACATTCTTCACCGGTTTCTTGTCGGCCGTGCGCCAGCCATTGCGCCGCCAGCCAAAGATCCATTTGGTGATGCCGTCACGCAAGTAAACGCTGTCGGTATTCAACGCCACTCGCGCCGGCATCTTGATTGCTTCGAGCGCGCTGATGGCAGCCATCATCTCCATGCGGTTGTTGGTGGTGTTGGATTCACCGCCGCTCAACTCCTTGCGGTGCGCACCGGAAATCAGGATGGCGCCCCAGCCGCCGGCGCCTGGATTGCCCGAGCATGCGCCGTCCGTAAACACAGTAATTTCCGGTCCTATAGCCGCTTCGGCACTCATGCCGACAACTCCAGCCCAAGTTCGCGGATGTGGGAGATTTTCTGGAAGAAGCGGAGCTTGCGGACATATTCCATCGGATCGAGCCGCTTGACGAGGGCCGATGGTGGGGTGTGCAACCAGTCATAGGCGCGCGTTAGCAAGAAGCGCAGGGCGGCACCGCGTGCCAGCATCGGCAAGGTAGCAAGTTCGGCTGCCGAAAATGGGCGCGCGGCCGCATAGGCCGTCAGCAGCCCCTGGCCCTTGGTGATGTTGAACCCACCATCGTCCTCGAAACACCAGGCGTTCAGGCAGACCGCGACGTCATAGGCAAGAAAATCGTTGCAGGCGAAGTAGAAGTCGATCAGGCCGGACAAGCGGTCGCCCATGAAGAAGACGTTGTTGGGGAACAGGTCGGCGTGGATGACGCCCTCGGGCAACCCCTTGGGCCAGTGTGCCGAAAGGCTGGCGAGTTCTTTGGAAATGACCTTAGACAGGCCGGGGTTGATCTGGTCGGCATCAGCCCCGAGGCGCCCGGCCAGTTCCTGCCAACCGGCAACTGAGAGACTGTTTGGACGCCGTAACGCAAAGCCGTTGCCGGCGCGATGCAGTGCTGCCAGCGCCTCGCCAAGTTCGGCACAATGGCGCACCTGGGGCCGCCTCAACGACAGGCCTTCCAGAAACGTCACCAGCGCGGCGGGCCGGTCAGCAAGCTCGCGCAGCATCGCCCCATTTCGGTCGCGCAGCGGTGTCGGGCACGACAATCCCGCCGACGCTAGATGTTCCATCAGCCCGAGGAAGAACGGCAAATCCCCCTTGGCGACGCGTTTTTCGTACAACGTCAGAATGTAGCGGCCACGATCCGTCGTCAGCAGATAGTTGGAGTTCTCGACCCCTTCCGCGATGCCCTTGCATGACGTGAGGCTACCGATCTCATAGTCGTCGACGAAAGCCATCAGGGCCTCGTCGGGAACGTCCGTGTAGACTGCCATGACACCCTGCTTGAATCATCAGGAGCCGATTTGTACACGAGCCGCCGTCAGCTGCCAGTCCCGGTGGCGAGGGTCGGCACGGCCGCATTGACGCGGATGCGTGTTCGCGTGATCGAACCTTCCGCCTCGCTGGAAATCACATCGTGGCCTTGCGCTTCGCAAAGTTCGCGAAAGTCGCCGGGCGCCAGCGGGTCGGTGCTCAGCACATCGACCTGCGCGCCCACGGCGACGTCGCGCAATGTCCGGCGCAACTTCAGGAATGGCAGCGGGCAGGTCAGCCCCGTTGTATCTATTACCAGGTCGATCATGTCGCAGCGTCCGCAGATTGCCTTGTTTTGCGTGTTCTTCGGCGCCAAGACCATACGCCATCGCAGGTTCGGTCTGTGTAGACCGACTGTTCGCAAATTGTTCTGGAATTTTCAAGGACCTGAGTTTCCCGCATGGCCTATGCACAACTCAAGCAGAGGCTCGATCGGGGCGACGCTTTGATCCTCGACGGTGCAACCGGTACCGAGCTGCAGCGGCGCGGCGCCCCAATGGATGCGGCGGCTTGGTGCGGGCCAGCAACGCTCCAGCATCATGAGCTACTGACCGAGATCCATATCGACTATATCGAGGCCGGTTCCGATGTTGTCACGGCTAACACGTTCGCCGCCTCGCGCCTGATGCTGGGTGCCGCGGGGCTTGGCGACCAGGTCGGCGAGGTGGCTGCCCGCGCTGTGGCTGCCGCGCTGGAGGCTCGCAAGCGCGCCGGGGTCGAGGGTCGTGTGGTAGTGGCAGGGTCGTTGTCACACATGGTCCCTGTCGCCGCCGGCACCGATGTCGTCGATCCGGCGCAGGTGCCGTCAAGCGCCGCCATTGCCGATGCGTTTCACGAGCTTGCCGGCCACCTCAAGGCCACCGGCGTCGATCACATCATGCTGGAGATGATGTACAACCCGGTGCGCACGCCGCTGGCGCTGCAGGCTGCGCTTTCCACTGGCTTGCCGGTCTGGTTCGGGGCCAGCGCCCGGCGCGCCGCAGATGGCACGGTACTGGCTTTTGATCGTCTCGAGGATGTTCCTTTGGCCGATATCATCAAGATGATCCCAAAGACGGGAATCGACGTATCAGGCGTCATGCACACGGGGTCCGATGTCATGACTGATGCCCTCGCAGTGGTACGCCAGCAGTTTACCGGGCCGCTGAGTGCTTATCCCGACAGCGGCTATTTCGCGGCGCCCGACTGGCGCTTTGTTGATGTCATCGATCCCGGCGCCCTGAAATCCTATTATACGCAGTGGCTTGCCAATGGAGTGAGGCTACTCGGCGGTTGCTGTGGAACAGGCCTTGCACATATCCAGGCTGCGGTATCGGCGCGCGATGATTTCATGCGAAAACGGAATGTAAACCGCCCGACGGACGTTTAGTGATTGGGCGCGACCCCATCTGGAGTTGAGGACGATGGATTACCTTCAGCACTTCGCCGACGCTGTTGACGCTGTTCGCAAGGAGGGTCGTTACCGCGTTTTTGCCGACATCATCCGGCATGGCGGAAGCTTTCCTTGCGCCACTCAGCATGTCGATGGCGGAACCCGCCCGATAACGGTTTGGTGCTCGAACGACTATCTCGGCATGGGACAACATCCAGCCGTGCTCCAGGCGATGCACGATGCCATCGACAAGGCCGGCGCTGGGTCTGGTGGGACACGCAACATTTCCGGCACGACACACTACCATGTCGAGCTTGAGCGCGAGCTGGCCGACTTGCATCAGAAGGAGCGGGCGCTGCTGTTTACCTCGGGCTATGTCGCCAACGAGGCTTCGCTTTCGACCTTGTCGCGGCTTCTCCCTGGCGTCATCTTGTTTTCGGACGTGATGAACCACGCCTCGATGATCGAGGGCATCCGCCACGGTGGGGCATCCAAGCGCATCTGGAAGCATAATGATCTGGTCGATCTCGAGCGCCAACTGGCAGAGGCACCGGCAGGGGCGCCCAAGCTGATCGCTTTCGAGTCCGTCTATTCCATGGATGGCGACATCGCCCCGATCGCCGAAATCTGCGCGCTGGCAAAGCGCTTCGGCGCCCTCACCTATCTCGACGAAGTGCACGCCGTCGGCCTCTATGGCGAGCGCGGCGCGGGTGTGGCCGAGCGCGAAGGGCTGCTTGATCAAGTTGACATCATCGAAGGCACGTTGGCCAAGGGCTTCGGGCTGGTCGGTGGCTACGTGACCGCCGCTTCGGTCATAATTGAGGCGATCCGCTGCTATGCGCCGGGTTTCATTTTCACCACCTCGCTGCCGCCGGCAATTGCCGCCGGAGCGCTTGCCAGCGTCCGCCATGTCAGGGCCGACGGAGCGCGAAGGGCCACGCTGCATGCGCGCGCGGCGGAAGTGAAACGGCGACTGACCGCTGCCGGCCTGCCGCTGCTGGAGAACCCGAGCCACATCGTGCCGGTGATGGTGGGCGACCCGGTGGTCTGCAAGAACCTCTCGGACCAGTTGCTCGACCGCTTCGGCATCTATGTGCAGCCGATCAACTACCCGACCGTGCCGCGGGGCACCGAGCGTCTCCGCTTGACGCCGAGCCCAGTGCATGGCGAGGCCGACATCACGCATCTGGTTTCCGCGCTGGCCCAACTGTGGAGCGAGTTGCGGTTGGCTAGAGCGGCTTAATCGCCGTCTCAATGCGCCATGAACACCGGCAACTCGGCTGACAGCAGAATGTGGCTGGTGGCGCCGCCGAAGATCATCTGACGCAGGCGGCTCTGCGTGTAGGCGCCCTTGATCACGAGATCGGCGCCCCAGCTGGTTGCCTCGGCAAGAAACGCCTCGCCGGTAGCGCGGCTTGCCGCGGCAACCGTGCGCTCCTCGACGACCACGCCATTGGCCTTCAATGAGAGCGCGATTTCAGCGCCGCTCGGGCCGGGCACGCCCGCACCCTCAATCGTCAATACAACAACCTGTTTTGCTCGCTCCAGCAGCGGCATGGCGAACGCGATGGTGCGCGCCGTTTCCGTACTGCCATTCCATGCAATGAAAATACGTTCACCAAGCGACTTTCTGGCCGTAGGTGGCGCGATCAGGATTGGCCGACCGCTCTCGAACAGCGTCGTTTCCAGTGCCCCCATGCGCGGACCAGCGCCGTCGCGGTTGACACGGCCGAATACCGTCAGGTCGAACGCCCGTGCCCGGGCCGCCAGCGAGATGTCGTCGAGCGGTTCCAAGTCGCGCCAGCTGAATCGCGGACCGGCAACTGCAGGGCCAGCGGTCGCGATGGCAAGACGCCGCGCTTCGCCCTCGGCGATCTTGCGCAGTTCCTGCGGAGTGGCGCCGCCAACCGGCAATTGCGGCACAGGCACGCCGCCGAAGGCTCCTGCGATATAGATATCGGCAACCAGCGAACGCACCGGAACGGCCTCGATATGACTGCCGAACACCCCGGCGAACTGGGCGGCGCAGTCGAACACCGAACCGATCTGTTCGTGCCGTTCAACTGGCAACAGGATGGTTTTCAGGCTCATGTGGTCCTCGCAACCGTGCTCGCTCTGCGCATCCCCCTTATGACCTTAGCGCAAAGCAGCTCGCTGCGCCAATTTTGCGCACTCTTGGACCAGGAGTCTCGCAGAGAAAAACGCCAGCGCTATGACGCAGGCAGGCACCACGGTTGGCCGCTATTTGATTGTGCCTTCGATCCCGACATAGCCGACCTCGCGACTGATAGTAGTCTTCCACCAGGAGCCGTTGGTGTCCTCGTAGTGTCGCTGGACGTCATATTGCTCAACGCCAATGCCGAGCGTGTCGACCGCCAGGCGGCCCATGACCTGCAGGACGCGATAACTGTTGACTACGATATCGTGCTTGGTCGTGATCAGCTGGACCTGGGCGTTGTTCAGCGTTTGTTGAGCGTTTAGCACGTCAAGCTCGGTGCGCTGCCCGACCTGAAGTTCCGCCCGCACCCCCTCCAGCGCCGTCTTGGCGGAGTCAACCTGTTGCTGGTTGGCAACCAGCTGCGCGCGCGACGCATCGAGCACGGCCCACGCAGAAAGAACGTCCGACTGGGCCTGCAAGCGGGCCTGCTCGATATTCTGCAGCAGCGATTGCCGATTTTCCTTCTGCTGCCGGATCTGCGCCCGCACGTCGCCAGCCTCGTAGATCGGCACAGTGACGTGGCCGGTCAGGCTCGCGGTATCGACAACCGTATTGGCAGGCGAGGTTTCGGTCGAACTCAGCTGGCCGTTCAACGACACCTGCGGCAGCAACTGTCCATAGAGCTTGCTGATCGTGTGGTCGATAGAGTCCTTCAGATAGGCTGCCTGCACGACACTTGGCCGCGATGCCATGGCTATGTTGACAGCCTCATTGATATTGCGCGGCAGCAATCGGTTCGGAGGGCCCGGCTCGCGGATTCCATTTGGCGCATGGCCGACCACCAAGGCGTATCGCGCTGAGCTTGAACTCAGATTGGCCTTGCCGCTCTCGCTCTGGGCCTGTGCCGAAGCCAGGCTCGATTTCGCCTGCTCGACGTCGGTCTTGGTGACCTCGCCGACATCGAACCGCGCCTTGACCTGTCGCAATTCCTGCGTCAGCACGGCAATGTTCTTAAGCTGCACATCCAACACGGCGCGATCACGAATGACGTCCATGTAGGCCGTGATGGCGTCCAGCAGAACCTGCTGTTCGGTCTCGCGCAGCACTTCGCGTTCAGCCCGGATGGTGGCATCAGCCTCTTTCACGGCGCTACTGGTCGAGCCACCATTGTAGATCGGCTGGCTGGCATTCAGCTGGTAGGCCCGGATAAAGGACGTGCCATCACCCGGCGATTTTGGGATACTGGAGGTACTGCGCAGTGTGTAGTCGATGGTGCCGTTGACGGTCGGACGGTAGCCAGACTGGGCACGCGCCAAATTCTCATCGGTGCCACGCAAGCGCGCGCGTTCGCTCTGCAATCTCGGATTATTGGCGTAAGCACTGGCCAAGGCCTGGGTTAGGGTCTCACCCAGGGCCGGGCAGGCGCCCATCAGCCCTGCTGCCACTGCCAATCCGATCAACGACCGGAGCGCTCGCTTGCATAGCGATGCGTCTATTAAAACAGCAGTCGGCATAAAACGTCCTCGATCCGCAACAAAAGCCAAACATGACTCGTCAACGCGATTTCACGGGCACAAACTGCTACGGAACGACACTCGCATTTACTTGTTAAAAAACCTTTCGACCTCTATCGACTGATTCATCGGGGTCTGGAAGGGGTTTCCAAGACACAGTTGATTAAATACTGGTTAACTGTGACGTCAGGTTGCGGCTAGACGTCTAGCTCCTGCGCGAACTCCGCCCGCTCCTGTATGAAACGGAAGCGCGCCTCCGGCTTGGAGCCCATCAGGTTCGAAACGGCCTCCTCGGTCTCGGCCTTGTCCGCAAGAACCACTTCAACCCGCAACATCCGTCGCTTCTTGGGGTCCATGGTCGTCTCTTTCAGCTGGCCCGAGTTCATCTCGCCAAGTCCCTTGAAGCGCTGCACCTCGGGCTTTGAACCCTTGCGGAACATGTCGGACGCCAGCAACGCGTCCTTGTGGCGATCGTCAGCTGCGTAGACCTCGATCTTGCCTTGCTTGATCTTGTAGAGCGGCGGCAAAGCCAGGAAGAGGTGGCCGTTCTCGATCAGCCCCGTCATCTCCTGATAGAAGAACGTTATCAGCAACGACGCGATATGAGCGCCGTCCACGTCGGCGTCGGTCATGATGATGACTCGCTCATAACGCAGGTCCTCGTCGCGGTAGTTGGAGCCGGTGCCGCAGCCGAGCGCCTGGATCAGATCGGCCAGCAGCTGATTGGCGGCCAATTTCTGCGATGTGGCGTTGGCGACGTTCAGAATTTTCCCGCGTAGCGGCAGCACTGCCTGATTTTTCCGCTCCCGTGCCGACTTCGCCGAGCCACCAGCCGAATCGCCTTCGACGATGAAAATTTCCGAACCTGCCGCGCCGGCATCCGAGCAGTCGGCAAGTTTCCCTGGCAGGCGCAGCCGCTTGGTCGCCGATTTGCGCGCGACGTCCTTTTCGGCCCGCCGCTTCAAGCGCTCGTCGGCGATCTCGACCACCCATTCGAGCAGTTTGCTGGCTTGTTGCGGACTATCGACCAGCCAATGATCAAAAGCGTCACGCACGGTCGTCTCGACAATCCGTGTCGCCTCTTGGGTCGCCAGCTTGTCCTTGGTCTGGCCCTGGAATTCCGGCTCGCGGATGAACACCGACAACATGCCGCCGCCCTGCGCGAACACGTCCTCGGCGGTGATCTGGCCGGCCTTCTTGTTGTTCACCAGCTCGCCATAGGCCTTCAGACCCTTGGTGATGGCGCCACGAAAGCCCGCCTCGTGCGTGCCCCCCTCGGGTGTGGGCACGGTATTGCAGTAGGACGACAGGAAACCGTCGTCATTTCCGATCCAGGCCAGTGCCCATTCCACCGAACCATGGCCAGCCGGCTTGGTGACTTTGCCCGAGAACATATCCTTGGTGACCAGCGTCAGGCCTTCCAGGCGCGACGCCAAGAAGTCCTTGAGGCCGCCGGGAAAATGGAACACGGCCTCGGCGGTGATGCCATCCTTCTCGTCGATCAGCGTAGGATCGCAGAACCAGCGGATCTCGACGCCGCCGAACAGATAGGCCTTCGAACGCGCCATCTTGAACAGCCGCGCCGGCTTCCAGCCCCAGTTCTCGCCAAAAATCTCAGTATCGGGCCGGAAGCGGATCTTGGTGCCGCGCCGGTTCATGGCTGGCCCCATTTTCTCCAGCTTGGTCTGTGGTGCACCGCGTGAATAAACCTGCCGGTACAACTGCTGACCGCGCGCAATCTCAACTTCCAGATGGTCCGACAGCGCGTTCACCACCGACACGCCGACGCCATGAAGTCCGCCCGAGGTGTTGTAGACCTTGCTGTCGAACTTGCCGCCCGAATGCAACATGGTGAGAATAACTTCGAGCGCCGATTTCGGTTTGAATTTCGGGTGCGGATCGACCGGGATGCCGCGACCATTGTCGCTGACACAGAGGAAACCGTCGGCCTCCAGCCGAACCTCGATCCAGGTGGCATGGCCTGCGACTGCTTCGTCCATGGAGTTGTCGATCACCTCGGCAAACAGGTGATGCAACGCTTTTTCGTCAGTGCCGCCGATATACATGCCCGGCCGCCGCCGCACCGGCTCCAAGCCCTCGAGCACTTCGATGTCGGCGGCCGTGTACTCAGCCTCACCCTTCTCCGAGGCTTTTTCGCCGTTCTTGGACACCTTGGCGCGGATCGGCTTGGCCTCCAGCTCGGTTTCGAGCTTGGCGAACAGATCGCGGGAGGTGGCGGCGGAAGACTTGCTCATGACGGGTGCCTGAACTGTTTCTTGTTCTGTACGACTGGGTACTAGCGGGACGGGAGTGGCGGCGCGAGGCGGCTGATCGACGCCTGTCGACTCGCCTTGCGGCGGCATCTGCTGCAACGGCAACTCAGGCGCAATCACCAGTCGGGTCGCGCGCTCGCCCCCCGTCCCGCCCGCCAGCTTGCGAATCCATCCCCTGATCATCGACCGCGTAGGTGCCATGAGTCACGCCGCACGCGCAAGGGCGCGACGGCCTCACAACACCGGCGATATCAACCCAGCGATGCTTTCGATGGTGTCGCGGCTGGCGCTGACCTTGATGCCGTTGGGTTTGCTGTTCTTGATCAGGCCACCGACATAGGCCGCGACGGTCTCGATTTCGGGCCGGCTGTAGATCAGGCTCATCACCTCGAAATTGAGAAACATGCTACGCTGGTCGAAATTGGCGCTGCCGACCATGGCCAGACGGTCGTCGGCTACCACGATTTTGGCATGCACCATGCCGTCATGCAGGAATACCTTGGCGCCGGCGACGCCGAGATCGCGCAGATAGGGGCCACGGGCGTATTGAGGTAGCCACTGGTCGGTGATTTCCGGCACCACGATGCGCACGTCGACGCCGCGCTGGGCGGCGACTCTTACCGCCTCCATGAGGGTTGCGTTGGGGATAAAGTAGGGCGTCACCAGCCATAGGCGCTTGCGGGCCTCGAACAGGGCCGTGAGGGTGATGTTGTAAAGGGCGTTGCTGTCGACATCGGGACCCGCCGGCACCACTTGCACGACAGCGTTGCCTCGTGGGGCGGGACTGGCGTCGGGCTGCGGCTCGATCAGCTCCTTGGTGGCGTAACTCCAGTCGGCAGCGAAAATCTCGGCGTAGTGGGCTGCGGCCGGTCCGGTCAGCAGGAACGACATATCGCGCCAACGGCCGGGCCGCAGCGTCGGGCCAAGATAATCCGTGGTCAGATTGCGGCCACCGGCAAACACCCGGGTATCGTCAAAAACGTAGATCTTGCGGTGGTTGCGCAAATTGGTGCGCGCCGGCAGGAAGGGCCAGATCGGCAGGAACCATTTGAAACGGCCGCCGGCCCGCCAGAAGCGCCAGATGGCGATGCGCGACATCCAGAACGCGCCCAGCGCATCGAGCATCAACCTAACCTCGATGCCCTCCTTGGCGCGCGCTGTCAGCCGCTCGATAATGGCGGCGCCAACCGCGTCATTCTTCATCTCATAGGTTTCGATGTGGATGCGCCGTTTGGCTTGATCAATCTGTTCCATGAGATCGGCGAACGCAACCTCGCCATCCAGATGCAGTTTCATGGCATTGCCTGCGCTGGCGGGCGGAATGCCGAGGGTCGTCAGCAAACCGTCGCCGACGGGCTGCAGTATCGCCAGCGGCCCGGCGCCCAGTGCAGTCAGGACCAACGGTTTCTTTTGCGATCGCAGGCTGGTCAGGCGGCGCTGGCCGAAGATCAGATAGAGCGGGATGCCGATCGGCGGTAGCAGCACCATGGACAGCACCCAGGCAATGGTGGCCGAGGGCGCACGGCGCGTCCGCGCCAGGCTGGCGATGACAACAATGGCCAGGATCGAGGTGACCAGAAATGCGCCTCCAATCGGCGCGGTCCAGGTGAAAATGGTCCAGAGCATGTTTGCTTCCTTCCCTATGGTTGTGCCTTAAGCTGGCACGTTGTCGATCAGGCGGGTACTGCCAAGCCGGCCTGCGGCCAGCACCCGCAATGGCCGATACGCGTTGGCTTGTGGCCGGCCCAGCGTCTCGGCATCGCGCACTGTCACGTAGTCGACCTGGAAACCCTTCCAGGTCAGCACCCGTACCGCCTCCAATGTTGCAGCTTCGATGTCGCCCCCCTCTGCGGCGGCGCGGGCAATGGCCTCGATAGCACTATGAAGAGCCGGAGCACTATGGCGCTGGTCGGGCGACAGGTAACGATTGCGGGACGACAGCGCCAGCCCATCCGGCTCGCGGATGGTCGGAGCACCGATGATCGTCAGAGGCAAGTTCAGGTCACGCACGATCTGGCGTACCACGCAAAGCTGTTGATAGTCCTTCTCGCCAAAGACCGCGGCGGCAGGAGCGGCCTGCAGGAACAGTTTGGTACAGATGGTCGCGACGCCAGCAAAGAAATCCGGCCGATAATCTGACTCCAAGCCCGCTGCGGCGCCCGCCGGTACGATTCTGGTAGCGAACCCGGCGGGATACATTTCGGCTAGTTCCGGCGCCCAGACCAGATCGCAGCCAACACTGGTCAGCTTGGCAAGGTCGTCCGCCTCATCGCGCGGATAGCGGGCTAGGTCCTCGTCGGGCGCGAACTGCGTCGGATTAACGAAAATTGATGCAACAACCCGATGGGCATGAGTCTGGGCTAGACGCACCAAGGCCAGGTGCCCCTCGTGCAACGCGCCCATCGTGGGAACCAATGCATGGGTCTCGCCGGCGGCGTGCCAAAGGCGGATCGTTGCGTGCAGCTCGGCTAACGTCCGGGCCACGGGTGGTGTTCTGTTCATACAGCCCTCCCTTGTTGCCACGGGAGCCAGCTCGGCGCCCCGCGATATGCTACGTTTGATTGAGACTCGAATCCAGCAATCGCGGCCAGCCCGCACGGAGAGATGGCAATGGGCGCTCAACCCCGCAGCACTGAAACGAATGAGACCCCTTTGCTCGTCCCTGAGGATATGGCGAGGCAGGCCTTTCGCGATGAGGCCGAGGCGCTCGCCGAGTTGATTCCGATCGCGCAATTGCGGCTGGAGGAAACACGCCAGGTCGACGATCTGGCCCGCCGCCTAGTGCACGCAGCGCGGGCCGGCCGCAAAGAACAGGGCGGTATCGATGCGTTCCTGACCGAATATGGTCTTTCGACCGAGGAAGGCGTCATCCTGATGTGCCTGGCCGAGGCGTTGCTCCGCATCCCCGATGCCGCCACCGCCGACGATCTGATCGACGACAAGATCTCGCATGGGGATTGGGGCAAACATCTGGGCAATTCCGGGTCCCTGCTGGTCAACGCCTCGACCTGGGGCCTGCTGCTCACGGGCCGCGTTATCGGCCTGAAAGAACCTGGCCATGGGGCGGCAGGGCTGCTGGGCCGGTTGATTGGGCGCACCGGCGAACCGGTGATCCGGCGCGCCATGCGCCAGGCCATGCGCATCATGGGCGACCAGTTCGTGCTTGGCCGCAACATTGGCGAGGCGCTGCAGCGAGCCAAGGCACAAGAGGCAGTCGGCTATCGCTATTCCTACGACATGCTGGGTGAGGCCGCGCGCACCGCCGAGGACGCTGAGCGCTACTTTCAACGTTATCTGACGGCGATCGAGACCATCGGCAAGGCGGCCGGGTCGCGCGGTGGGCCGCATATCGAAAATCTCATGCTGCGGCCCGGTCTGTCTGTGAAGCTATCGGCGCTGCATCCGCGCTTTGAGGCGTCGCAGGCCGCCCGGGTTCACGCGGAACTGGGCGAGCGGTTGCGAGCTGTCGTGCGCGCCGCAAAGGCTGCCGATATTTCCATTACGGTGGACGCCGAGGAATCCGACCGGCTGGAACTGACACTTTCCGTGTTCGAGGCCGCATTGCGCGATCCCGCCATCGCGGGCTGGCATGGCCTGGGGCTGGCTGTGCAGGCTTACGGAAAACGCGCGCTGCCTGCCTTGCGACGGCTCAGCGCTTTATCGGCCGATACCGGGCACATGCTGCCGGTCAGGCTGGTCAAGGGGGCATATTGGGACAGCGAGATCAAATGGGCGCAGGAGCGCGGTATGCCCGGCTATCCGGTGTTCACGCGCAAGGCCAATACCGACGTATCCTATCTCGCCTGCGCGCGCCTCATGCTCTCTGAGCGCTCTGCAATATATCCGCAATTTGCCACTCATAATGCCCAGACCGTGGCCGCGATCCACACCATGGCTGGCGATGCGCCTTATGAGTTCCAGCGTCTGCACGGCATGGGCGAGGCGCTCTATCGCGAGGTGGTGCCGGCTGACAAGCTTGGGCGCGCCTGCCGCGTCTATGCGCCGGTCGGCGAGCATGAGGATCTGCTGGCCTATTTGGTGCGCCGCCTATTGGAGAATGGCGCCAATACCTCCTTTGTCAATCGCCTGGCCGACGACGAATTGCCGGTTGCCGAGATCATCCGCGATCCGATCGAGCGGGCTCGCGAACTCGAGCCCAAGGCGCATCCGCGCATCCCGCTGCCGGCGCATATCTTTGGGCCGCAGCGGCGCAACAGCGCTGGGCTGGCGCTGTGGGAAACGCCCGTCCGCGAGACCTTGCTGGCCGGCATGCGCGAAACGTTGGCGCGGACGCTTTCGGTAGGACCGATCATTGCCGGCCGCGAGCCGACCGATGCGGCCGGAGAGGCAATCTTGAGCCCGCATGATCGCCGCACGACTGTTGGCCGGGTGGTCGCTGCCACCGCCGAGGACGTCAGCGCCGCCTGTGCCGCGGGCCGGGGGGCTCAAGCGGCGTGGGATCGCCGTGGTGGCGAGGCACGGGCGCTCATACTTGACCGAGCCGCGGAACTCTTCGAAGCCAACCATCCCCAGCTGATCGCCGTGATGGTGCGCGAGGGCGGCAAGACCCTTGCCAATGCGTTGGCCGATCTGCGCGAAGCCGTTGATTTTCTGCGGTACTACGGCTGTGAAGCGCGCCGGCTGTGCGCAGCGCCGATGCAACTTATCGGCGCTACCGGTGAACGCAACGTGTTGAGCCTGCATGGCCGGGGCAGCTTTGCCTGCATCTCGCCGTGGAATTTTCCGATCGCAATTTTCACCGGACAAATCGCAGCAGCCCTGGCCGCCGGCAACTGCGTGCTGGCCAAACCGGCTGAGCAGACACCGATCACGGCGTATCTGGCAACCACGCTGCTGCATCAGGCCGGAGTGCCGGTGGAGGTTCTGCACTTTCTGCCCGGCAGCGGCGCCACGGTCGGCGCGCGGCTGAGCAGCGATCCGCGTGTCGATGGGGTTGCGTTCACCGGCTCGAACGATACCGCACGGCTGATCCAAACCGCGCTGGCGCGGCGCAGCGGCCCGATCGTGCCGTTGATCGCCGAGACCGGCGGCATCAACGCCATGATCGTCGATAGTTCGGCCCTGCCTGAGCAGGTGGTGCGCGATGCCGTGACATCGGCTTTCGACAGTGCCGGACAGCGCTGCTCCGCGCTTAGGGTATTGTTTTTGCAGGAGGAGATTTTGCCGAAGGTGGTTACAATGCTGACCGGGGCCGTGCGCGAACTGAAGCTCGGCGATCCGCTCGACTATGCCACCGATATCGGCCCGGTGATCGATGCCGACGCCAAGCTGATGCTGGATGCGCATAAGAGTAAGATGCGCCGCGAGGCCAAGGAGTTGATCGATTTGCCGATGCCAGAGGCCTGCCGCGCCGGCACGTTCGTCACGCCGGCAGCCTATGAGATTTCGTCGATCAGCGTTCTGGAGCGCGAGGTGTTCGGGCCAATTATGCATGTCGTGCAATATTCGCGTGGGCACTTGGATAGAGTCTGCAATGCGATCAATGCGACCGGATATGGCCTGACGCTGGGCATCCACACCCGCATCGACGCCACCGCTGAGCTCATTTCGATGCGCGTGAAAGCTGGCAACATCTACGTCAACCGCAACCAGATCGGCGCCGTAGTCGGCGTGCAACCTTTTGGAGGAGAGGGACTTTCTGGAACGGGCCCGAAGGCGGGAGGGCCGCATTATCTGGCGCGTTTCGCGGTCGAACGGGTGCGCACCACCGACACTACGGCCAGCGGCGGCAATGCCAGCCTGCTGTCGGCCCTCGGCGATGTCGAGGGCGGTTAACGGTTTCTAAGTAGGTCTGCATTCACACTCCCCTGGCGCCAGTTTCTCTGCTTGTATGGGACCACTTTAGGAGCGCTGCCATGCATCGAATTGTCGATCGTGTCTTCTTTGAGCATCCAGCCAAGGTCGACGAATCCTATGGCGAACACTTCATGTTTGCTGCCCGGTTCGGGATGACGTTGCTGGGTGCGGGTGCCGCTGCCATCGCGCATGCGTTCGTCCCATGTCTGTTCGAACGCACCGCCAGCACTGCCGTCAAACGGTTGCATACGGTCATCGTCAGCCGTTCCCAGCCAGCGGCCGGCCAGAGCCAGCGCATCAGCGATGATCCGCTCGCTTACATCTGAAGCGCGAGCTGGATCATCAGCATGTCCTGCCAGGCTTGGCGCTTGGCGGCAGGGGTGCGCAGCAGATAAGACGGATGCAAGGTCGCCAGCACGCGCACCTCGCGCCCGCATACCATCAGTGAGCGCCATTGTCCGCGCAGTTTGGTGATGCCTTCGACCAGCCCCAGCACCTGCTTAGCCGCGACACCACCGGCTAACAGGATGACGTCGGGATTGACCAGTTCGATCTGCCGCTCAAGGAATGGCCAACACGCCGCCATCTCTTCTGGCGTCGGTGTTCGATTGCCGGGTGGCCGCCAATAGACGCTGTTAGTGATGTGCACCTTGCTCTCGTCAATGCCGATGGCGGCCAACATCTTGTCCAGCAACTGCCCAGCGCGGCCGACAAACGGTTTGCCGGCCAGATCCTCGTCCCGCCCCGGCGCCTCGCCGATCAGCATCAGGCGTGCCTGCGGTTGACCGCGATAAAAGCACAGCGACTTGGCAGTCGCCTGCAGGCCGCAGCCATTGAAAGTTTCGAGCTGGGTGCGCAGAGCATCGAGCGAATTTACCGAACCGGCAAGCGCGCGAGCGGCTTGGGTCGCCTCGCCCACAGGGGCTGCTTGCGGCGCCACGGGCACCGGTGCCGGTGCGGCGGCCGGCGACAACTGCGAGATCCTCGGCCCTTTTGCGACTGATTGTGGTGCCGGACGGACGGCCGCTTGACCGCGGGCAATCTCGTTGCAAGCAGCGTCAAACCAGTCAGTCGGACTCTCCGAGATGCCCTCCAGGACACCGGCGGCGCGCCACCAGTCGAGATAGGCCTTTGACTCTTCCAACCTCACGTCAGGCATTGCTGGTCTCGCACCAAACCGGACTACGCACGTCCATCAGTAAGTCATGCACATCGTCATGCCGATGACAACACGAACTGCGTTGTCATCTCGGATTTGCGGCCTTGTCGCTTGACGGCCCTTGCGGCCTCCCCCTATCGAAGGCGACCATTCGGGGAAGGACCGTTTCATGACCGATGCTGGATTGCCTATGCGCGAAGCCATGGACGTCGACGTCGTCATCGTCGG
>JANLQJ010000191.1:0-3838 GCA_031367715.1 Hyphomicrobiaceae bacterium
GGCGACTGGTGGTTCGCGCTCGCGTTCAAGGCGCTGCTGAAGCGGGCCATTGGCATCGGCCAGCGGCGCGAGGCGCTGACCGATGCAACGCTCAAATCCTATCGCCGCGATCTCGAACGCCAGCGCGACCGGCTACTGGCGCGCAATCCCGTGACCGAGGACGGCGCTAAGTTCAGCGCGGCCATGACACGCTGGAAAGACAGCCTGTTCGTGTTCGTCACGCGCCGTGACGTGCCGGCGACCAACAACGTGTCCGAGCGCCAGCTGCGCCCGTCCGTGATCTTCCGTAATTATGTGGCGCACAGGATTATGCAGAGTCCGCCATCGCCCGATTTGAGACCAATCTTGTTATCAACAGCTTAGTGCAATGAGACCACTTCCCGGCTCCGCATAATTCTGGGCCTCCCTCGCTGTCTCAACGGCAACGATAGGGAAGCATGGCATGGTCGAGTCGAGTGAAGGTCGGCGCAGTGGGCGCCGGCGCATGGATGCGGGCGATCTTGCCCCGCTGGTGGCGCAGTTCACGCGCCAGCTGTCGGAGGCTGGGTATACGGACTTTACCGTGAGAGGCTTTGATGGCGCCGCCCGCCACCTCGCGCACTGGCTGGTGCAAGTAAAGACTGCGGTCGCCGACATCGACGAGGTCGTCATCGGTCGCTTCGCGCGGCACCGCTGCCGGTGTCCGGGCATGCGTCGAGAGAAGCAAGTCTCCGGCAAGTATATGGAGCGGGTACACCGGTTCGTCGTGTTCCTCCGCGAGCGCGCGATTGTGCGGCACGAGACACCGCGTGGGCTCCCGGCACCGAACCGCCGTGTGGTCGAGTTCCAGGGCTGGCTGCGGCAACATCGCGGCCTCAGCGAGAGGACAATCGATCAGCATGGCCGCATGCTCCGGCACCTGCTTCCGGCGCTTGGGTCCAGACCGCACAGCTGGCACGCTCACGGTATCCGTGATGTCATCGTTGCGGAGACCAAGCGTGCCTCGCGTTGTAGCGCGACAATCTGGATGAAAACGGCGCGTCAATCAGGATGCGACGAGGCGGCCAAGCGTTTTCATGATCGACGCTGACCCCGAAGTTGGCAAGCGCGTTGATTGACGCGCCGCGTCAATCAACTTTGGCTGGGTCGGTTTCCTTGGGCGTCGCGTGCACCGCCGGCCGGCCACGGCCGCGCTTGCGGTCGAGGGCGGCGCGGCGGCGGTAGCTCTCGACGTTCATTTCCAGGATGGTGGCGTGGTGCACCAGGCGGTCGATCGCTGCCAGCGTCATGGCCGGGTCGGGGAAGATTTTGCCCCAGTCGCCGAACGGCTGGTTGGCCGTGATCAGCAGCGAGCGCCGTTCGTAGCGGGCGGCGATCAGTTCGAACAGCACGCTGGTTTCGGCCTGGTCCTTGCTGACATAGGCGATGTCGTCCAGGATCAGCAGGTCGTAGCGGTCGAGCTTGGCGATGGCGCTTTCCAGCGACAACTCGCGACGGGCGATCTGCAGCCGTTGCACCAGATCGGTGGTCCGGGTAAAGAGCACCCGCCGGCCGTTCTCGACCAGGGCCAGGCCGAGCGCTGCCGAGAGATGACTCTTGCCGACGCCAGGCGGCCCGAACAAGAGGATGTTGGCGCCCTTGGCCAGCCAGGCGTCGCCTGAGGCGAGCGCCATCACCTGCGCCTTGGAGACCATCGGCACACTGTCGAAGTCGAACGTCGCCAGGGTCTTGCCGACCGGCAGGCGGGCCTCGGTCAGGTGACGCTCGATGCGGCGGCGGCCGCGATCGACCATTTCGTGTTCGGCCAGCGCCGCCAGGAAGCGGGCCGCCGGCCAGCCCTCCTGGTCCGATTGCGAGGCCAGGCGGGCCCACATCTGTTTGATGCCGGGCAGCCGCAGCTCGCTCAGCAGCAGCTCTACACGCGCGGCGTCGAGGGTGTTGGTCGGGCTCATGCCGCCACCTCGAAGCTGGAGCTGAGTTCGAACGTCGAGTCCGACGCCAGTTCGTTGTAGGCATGGAGCGGGACAAGATCGACGACCACGGACGGTATGGCCCCGGGATCGGGGCTGAACCGCTTGCGCAAGGCGCTCAGGTCCGGCAACCGGCCCTGATCAAGATCGGCACGGAGGATCTCGGCCAATTCCGCTTCGCAGGCCCGGTCATGGGCCAGCGCCAGCGGTTCGACCGTGATCTTGCAGGCCTGCCTGTCGCCAAGCTCAGCATACAGTGCTTCAAAAGTCTTGCGGTAGGCCGGGCGCGGGAACAGCTGATCGCGATAGACCAGACAGTTCAGCGCCATCGGCTTCTTGCGCAGGGCGTGGATGACGTGCCGGTAATCAATGACATGGCCGCCCTTGCTCTCCGAGACTGGACGTCCACGCCGCAACGTCAGGATCGGCGTCGAGCCGAGGAAGCACTCCAGGCGGTCATCATACAGATGAACGTGCAGCCGGTGCCCGATCAGCCGTGATGGCGCGGTGTAGAACACCTTTTTCAGCATGAAGCCGCCGCTCGTTGTCACCGAGACGATCTTGTCCTCGTAGTCGGCGGTGCGCCGCTTGGGCAGTTTTCCCAGATGCGGCCGCTCCAACTCGATGCGCTTGCGGTTGTGGGCGTTGCGCCGGCCGACGATCTCGTCGACAAAACGGCGATAGGCGTCGAGGTCGGCAAAATCCCGGCTGCCGCGCAGCAGCAGGGCGTCTTCCAACGCCCGCTTCAGATGGCCGTGCGGCCCTTCGCCTGCGCGGAGGCGCACAAGCCGGCTTATGCCGGCTATGGCCCATTCGGGCCGGGCGATCCGTTCTCGTGCGCAACGCCAAGATTGTTGCGCGTCGGAGTCATATCGTAGTGGCGCATCAGCCCCTGATAGCGCTGCGTCAGGTCCTCCTGGGCATCGCGATCCAGATTGCGGAACGCCGCCGACAGACTATCGCTGCGATGCTCCAGCGGCACGCCGCCGAGCGCCCACAGCGCATTCTGCAGGCCCTCGGCCAACGCCACGAAGCTTTCGCCGCCAAGCACCACGCGGGCGTGCGCAAAGCCCGAGAAGGCCAGCCGGAAGTGGTAGAGCCGATGCTCCAGCACCACGCCGGCGATCATAACCCCGAGCCCCATGGTGTCGGTGAAGTCCGACAGCCCAAGCCGCCCCGGCTCATGATGCTGACGGAAGATCACCTCCTGCTCCAGCCCGGACAACGCCCGCCAGGAGCGCATGCGCCGCTCCAGCGTGCGCCGGATGCCGGGGCTGATCTCAGGGTGGCGCCGCCGGATCTCCTCGACCACGGCAATGGCGCGGATACCGGGCGCCGCCGTCAGGATCGGCAGAACCTCAGCGTCCCAGATATCGAGCAGCGGATCGGGCCGCCGCCGGCCGCGCGGCGCCTTTTTCTGCGACGGCAAGCGCGGATCGGCCTCGAACCGGTAGCCGGTGGCGGTCGAGAAGCCCGCCTTGGCGGACGCAACGGCGGTGTCGTGGGTTGGTCGGATACTCATATACAGCCTCATCTGATGGTCGGTGATGTGGAGGCCGGGCAAATGCTGATCCCTCAAAGTTGAGACGAATCAGCAGTTTGCACCGGCGCTCGACCGCCAGACGGGGTTCTGAAAATCTCGCCGCCGCTGCTGCCGGTCGAGTAGGCGCGATGGATTACTCCACCGCGCCTCTCACAGAACCGGACTTGCGGGCCCGCATCCGGCTCTTTGGGTTGGTACATCAGAAAGCCAGCGAAAGCTGGTCCGATGCCTGCGGGGCGTTGAGTTCCGACCAGCGGGTCTTCAGCGACACCAACCGCCCGGCGAACCAGGACGGCGGGTAGGCTTGCGTCAGACCCGGACGATTGGAACGATGCCAAACTCCCCG
>JANLQJ010000192.1:0-4973 GCA_031367715.1 Hyphomicrobiaceae bacterium
CGTTCACGTCTTGGCATCTTGCCGCGACGAGGCCGGCAATAGCTTGTAGACGACGCTTGCCATACAGCAGGCGTGCGCAAGATTGGCGTCGAATATCTGGCGCGTCAGGGTTTCTTCTATGCCGGAATCGATCCCGAAGATGGGGTCTGTGGCATGCCGCCAGCCGACGCTAGCGGCAACCGCGTCCAGCAGCCGGAGATACGCCGTAGCATGGGCGCGATCATAGTCGGTGAGTTTGGCGCTCTCTATTAATCCTACTGCGTCACAAATCCCGCCGGGCTGCTCTTCTGGCGAAAGATTGGGTGCAACATGGACAGCGTGACAGTATCCTCGTCAGGCCCACGATCAGGCGCTTACGGATGGTTTGGATGGAATTGGCGACGTGCCGTTCAGGCCGCAACGGGGGCGCCTCGGGGTCGACAACCTTTGGGGAATGGCAAATTCCTTGCCGATACCTTGGGCGCGCGGACGTGAGGGGGAAAAGCCTCCCGTTTGGAGATAAGGAATCCATAGGCCGCAATACAGAACGTTGCGTGATGATGGAACCCTCGCCAACCTCGGCCTTCGAAGTGTCCCAATCCGACCTCCTGCTTCAACTGCAGATAGTCGCGCTCGATGCGCCAGTGCAGCTTCACAATATCGACTAATGTATCGAACGCCATCGCCTCGGGAAGCGTGGACAACCAATACTTGGTTGGCTTCTTTTCATCCTCGGGCCATTCGATCAGCAGCCATTCGTTAGCCCGGCCTGTGACGCCCTTGACGCCGCCATGCGCCAGCCGAACGCGCGTGCGGGCAAACCGGCGCGAAAGTAGCGTGTTCGTACCATCGCGCCATGTGATGCTGCGCCACGCCGTGTCCGGCAAGCTGAGGGCGATCTCCTCGAGTGAACCGCGCTTGGCCGCAGGGCCCGTCGTCGCTGCGATCGCCGCGCCGCCAACGCCAACCGCATAGGTCAAATTCAATCTGCTGATGGCGTCCCGAAGATCCGTATCAACACCATAGCCGGCGTCGATCAGGACAACGCCGCGCGGCAAACCCGCTTGGCAGGCCCATCGCAGTTGGTCCAAGGCGATCTGCGGTTTGGTCTGGAATGTAATGTCTTCAGGCACGCCGGCTGTTCTGCGGCGATCGCTATCTTCGGACCAAGTCTGGGGCAAATACAGGCGATAGGCCACCGGTAAACCGGCATGATGATTGGCGACCGATAAAGACACCGCGACCTGACAGTTATCCTGTTTGCCCAATTGGCCACAATACTGGCGCGCGACCCCGACCGAATGCCGTCCATGCTTGGGCATGCCGGTGTCATCGATAATCCAGGCCTCAATCGCGCCGTGCCGTTCGATCTGCGGCAACACAAGTTCGCGCACCTTGGCCAGCACCCGGTCGTCCGACCAGCCGCCGGCGCCGACAAAGTGAAGCAGCGACTGGTGCTGGGCCGCCACGCGCTCCGGGGCGGTCACGGCCGCCATCGATTCCACGCTCTTGCGCTCGACCGGAAGCAACAGGCCGCTGCAATAATCCTTCAGCGGACCGATGCGCGCCGCGTGACCAATCACGCTGGAAATTTCGTTGAGATAGGCCTCAAATCTCTCCGCGCTACTGTCGCATTTCTGCCGATCCATGCTAGCCTCCCAGCAAGTGAATCGGCTACATCGCAGATTCTCCGCCGCCCGCGATGGTGGCAAAGTGACTCAGTACGATTAGTAGGCAATACTCGAAAACAGTCCAACTATCAGCAGCCGATTTAGTAAACAATTAAATCATCTGCTTACGTCTTGTCGCCTTACTGCGACGACGACAGTTACAAACGGTAACTGGTATCGATCATCCAACGGGCGCGCGCAAGACTAGTCTCGAAGATCTGCCGGGCCAGGGATTTATGTGTGGCGGAATCGATCCTAATGATGGCGCCAATACAGCCCTGCCAGACGGCGTCAGCGGCAACCGCAACCAACAGCCGGCGCTACTCCGTGGTATGGCGGCGATCAAGGTCGGTGAGTTTGACGCACTCGATTGAGAGGCCGTTTGGCGTCGGGCGGCTCTACTCGAAGTTGGCGTTCGGCCATCCGGCCTCAAACGGGGGCAATTGGAACCAAGACAATCGCTTGGCGTTGCGTGAGACCACGTTTTTTCTGCGTATCGGAGCTGACCGGCTGCTTCTGCTCCAATCTTCGCGAGCCGGTTTGACGCCGGCGACACGGTTGCGACAACGCGATAGGTCGCACCGACCGTTTGCTGGTCGCGGGCAGCGTGCGAATTCGCATCCTAAAAAAGCCGCTTCAGATTCGCTTCGGTGACGGCGCGATGGCAGCTTTGTGCTGTGTCAGTTTCGCGCCGCGCCGGATCGTTTGTACAGAGATGATAGGCCCGCTTCGGATTGTTCAGCCTGATCGGCGATCCAGGTGGCAAACAGCGCGGCGTTTCGGGACGTCTGGCGGCCGACGGGCTGCGTGAGATGCCAGCCGTTGCGGTTGGGATGAAAGACATCGAAGGGGGCGACAAGTCTGCCGGCGAGAATGTCCGGCGCTATATAGGCTCTGTTGGCGACAGCGAAGCCAACACCCGCATTGGCGGCCTCGAAGGTCAACATACAACTGTCAAAGATCATGCTGTGAGCAGCCTCGGCAATCTCTGGGACTCCGGCGAATTGCAGCCAAGATCGCCAGTTGAGGGTGCACGGCCCGCGAGCCTAGTCGTTTGCTGCATCGATTGTGGAGAGAAACAGGGATCTGGAGGGTCTTGGCGCTGGTGGTCGAACTTACGGTGTGAACTCGCGAGACGATGCGATGAATTCCAGAGCTTCGGGGTATCAATCTTGGGCGGTGCCTGCCGACATCCTCAGCCGATGAAAGTGCCACCGCCGCAATCCCGCGCTGTGCTGCCGGTCTTGATTCGCTAGTTCTGCTCCATTCTTTGGTTGAGCGCCCATCGCCGGCAACGATGGTAGCGATCTCGCGATAGGTCGCACGGGCCACATGCCCTTCGAGAGTGATCATGGCGTCGCGCAGTCAATTCTGCCGTCTGCGGCGTTTCACCCAAGGCAATGACCCCACGTGAAGATAGGACAGCGCCAATAGTTTGGCTGCGTTTGTTGGAATCGCAACCTAGCCATCGACCTGAAACGTCAAACGGACGAAATGACAGCGGCAGCTTTCGCTAGGCGAGCGACAACGCCGCGCGTGAAACAACGGTTGTTTCTGCCTCTGCCAAAACAACGACGTGCTGGACACACATCGTAAGGAGCCGAAGTTAGGCTAGGTTGTTCGTCCTGCGGCACCGGCCTGTAGCGTAAGTGCGCAGCGTGCGGCGGTGCCAGCGCTTGGCAACCATTGGACTGGCGCCTCTGGAGCCGGCAGAGCCGGATCGACACAAGGGATGAAGCCTCAGCGCCGGACTGCCGATGACGGCGTCGCGCAGCGCGACAACTGCAAGCAAGACACTAACATAGCGCGTTCGACAGTGTTGCGCGGTACCTTTCCACATATTGCTAACTATTCGCTCTCGTTGCCCCAATGCTGCGGCAAGGCCTCAGAGACGAGCAGTTCTACCGGCCAGTTGGAAAGGTAACCAATGTCGATTCCAACCTATTAGTTTGTCAGAATTCACAACAAAACACTCTAAAGAACTATGGTCGACATTAATACGCGCTCGAATGCGGGTTACTTCAAGCAACAAATCAGAAGTATCGCAATATCATCCGTTCACGTCTTGAGATCTTGGGGTGGCGAGGCTAGCAGTAGCCTATAACCGACTCTGGTCATCCAGCGGGCGCGCCCAAGATTGGCGTCATACACTTGTTTGGCAGCATGTTCGTCGACCGCTGCATCGACGCCGAACAGGGTGGCTGTCGCATTGCGCCAATTCACTCCGGCCGCTACGGTGTCAAGCAGCCTGATGTAGGTCGTGAAATTAGCTCGATCATAGTCGGTCAACTCTGCAGTGTCAGTGGGTATTGGCAGTGTCATTGTCGTGCTCGTTAGGACGATAGCGGATGGCCACTCTCAGTGTATACCATTTCCGACCAGTCGTCATTTGCATATTATAGCGGATGAATTGGCGCGGCGATATCCGTCAAGCCAGTCCGCATGGACATGCGGAAGCAGGTCGGGCGGAATGTGCAGAACTTCGGGCTCGCCAGTGGCCTGACTCAGGAGCAGCTTGCCGAGAAATCCGGGCACAGCCAGCAGTACATCAGCGGCCTGGAGCGCGGAACGCGCAATCTAACCGTGGTGTCTCTGTTCGAACTGGCTCAGGCCTTGAAGGTGGCGCCGGTCGATTTGATCGCGCCAGAAAGCGATAATTTCGACGAGGTCGTCATCGAGGCAAGCAAGTCGGGGTTATTGTGTGGGGCTACAGGTGGCGATATGCGTTAGTCGAAGAAGGAGCGCTGTGCGACAAGCGCGATTGGTCGTAGGTTATTAGCGTTACCCATTAACGACTTGACCGTCGCTGCGCAGAGATAAGAGACACGGCGGCGCGATATTCATCAGTCCTGTGACTATCTAAGGTGCGCCTTCGCTCAATCTCAAACAGCGGACATTCATTCAATTCGAACCGGAGCAACGAGACCGAGCGTGATCCGTCAATCGTTACTGGAGCTATCATCGCGCTCGTCCTCGTGCGAAAAGTGCGCTTATCAAAGTGCTCCCCCAGAAATCCAGGTCTCACGCATGCGTCAAAATCCACTTGAACATCTGGCCGAACTCGCCGCCGAGGCCATGCAGGAGCGCGGCCTCGAACCCGAGTTTCCGCAGGCCGCCATGGCGCAACTCGCCGCGATTTCAGCGCGTGCCCCGGAGCGCGGCAACGGCATCAGGGATCTGACCAAGCTACTCTGGTGCTCGATCGACAACGACGACTCGCGCGACCTCGATCAGTTGACCGTCTCGGAGACGCTGCCGGGCGGCGACACGCGCATCCTCGTTGCCATTGCCGATGTCGACACTCTGGTGGGCAAGGATACGCCA
>JANLQJ010000203.1:0-33489 GCA_031367715.1 Hyphomicrobiaceae bacterium
AGCCCGCCGGAAAATGGAGTCTGACACCGTCCAACTTATGGTTTGACCTGTCACTTTGAAGGTTCGTGACAGACGTCATGGCGTAGGGGCGCACAGCAGTGCGCCCGTCTAGCTGCGCGGCAAGCTCTTGGACGGGCGCACCGCTGTGCGCCCCTTGCTTGCGAGCACGGGTCAAACGATAGGTTGGACGGTATTAGACCCCACGTCTGCTGGCGTCGCAGTGACGGGACCGCTGCCGCCTGTTGGTCGGGATGATCCACGTCAATCGCAGAGTGTTCTAGATCAAATGCAGCCGCACCGCGCGGGCCACGGCGGACACCTTGTTCGAGGTGCCGAGGCGGGCAAGCGCGCAGGCCATGTGATATTTCACCGTGCGCGTACTGACATTCATGATCGCGCCGACTTCCCATTCGGTCTTGCCTACGGCGGCCCATTTCAGCACTTCCAGCTGCCGGGGGCTCAACTCGATCGTGGGCGGCAGCACCTTTTCGCGCCGCAGCACATGCTCGTGGAAGCTGCAGGCAATGACCTGGAAGTCGCGGATGTAGCTCTTACGGAAGGCCGGCCAGAAACGATCCGGCAGGTCGGTATTGACGCTGAACAACGCGGTCTCGCCGTGAATGCCGCGCACCGGGATGGTCAGCCCCTGCGAGGCCACGCCGAACTGCCGGGCATCGTCGAAGAATCCGGCAAACTGCCGTTTCGAGCGCTCGAAATCCTGCCAGTCGAGCGGCGAGATGCGCTGCATTCCGAGCCGCACGATCGGGTCGATGCTGACATAATTGGCCGAGGTGTAGCGCTCGTGCCAGGTCGGCGAATAGGTGGTGGCGACGTAGTAGTTGTCCTGATGCGTGCGCACCGGAAGGTTCACCCCCAGATAGGCGACATGCTTGAGATCGTAGCGTTTGGCCATGCGCTGCAGGAACCGATCACCCTGGGCGACAGTGGTGATCTGCCCAACGTCTTCAGCGAGCTCGTGGAACAAGCGTTCGAGCATTCTGGTCACCGCAATCTGCTCAGCCCAGTGCGACGGACACCTGTAAGACGCTTCGATCGCAGGACGCCCTAGGAGATTACCTAGGCAGGGAGTGGGAGCCAGGGCGGTAAGGCTAGACGGCTGCCAGTAACAAAGTGGTGAGGACACATGCCACCCAAAAAGAACAACCAGGCACGACCCTCAAAACTTCTGTCACAGCTGCTCACATCGGTCGATGCGCATGCCCTGACCGAGGCGCGCCAGCGCCAGGAAGCCTTGCGGCTGTGCTCGGAGCTGCTGGCGTCAGACGCGCCTGAACTGTGGCGCGAAATCCAGAGCGAGCAGGCGCAAGCGCTGCGCGCTAACCTGCACAATCTGCTGCGCCGCCTGGAGACCGATGCCGCCGTGGTCGGCGCCGTGCTGGCGCAGCTCTCGTCGGGCCCGGACAACCAGGACGATGAGCTGGAATAGGGGGATGGGGACATGGTATCCCCTGCGCCAGTGCCTGGCTGCGGCAAACCACGGCTGGATCGACACGAAATTAACACTCCCGGCGCCTCGGCGCCGGCAAGCAGCGTTTCCTTTACCTCGATTGCGCATAGTGCCCCCTTCGACGGCACCCTCGTCGTCGGGTTGGGACAATTGCAGCATGCCCGAGACCGCAGGCGCCACAGTGACCGTTGACGGCATCACCAGCCGTCCGGTCTATTCCTATGCCCCGCCCGAGGTGTTCTTTTCTGGCGGCGCCATTCCTCCCGGCACGGCGATGTTCAATGTCGCCGACTACGGCGCCGTGGCCAGCGCGAGTGTCGACAACCGAACCGCCATTCAGTCCGCCGTGGACGCTGCGGCGGCGGCTGGAGGCGGCTTGGTCTACGTGCCGCCGGGCACCTATGGCATCACCGCCAGTCCGGCCGGCGGCAACGGCGGCATCTACCTCAAAGGCAATGTCTTTCTGATCGGCGACGGCATCGGGCAGACCACCCTGCGCGTCATGGACGGCTGGAGCGGGCCGCTCACCGGCATTGTCCGCTCGCCGCCAGGGGTCGAGAAGAACAACTACGGCGTTGCCGACATAACGCTCGATGGCAACCGCGCCAACGCCACCGGCAAGGTCGATGCCTTTTACTGCGGCGTCACGCCCAACCTGACATTGAGCGATCACGACGTCTACGTGCTGCGCGTCGAAGGCAAAGACTGCGCAGGCTACGGCTTCGATCCACACGAGGTGACAACCAGGCTGACGATCGCCAATTGCGTCGCCCACGGCAACGGCCTCGATGGCTTTGTCGCCGACCATATCGTCGATGGAGTCTATAAGGACAATGTCGCCTACGGCAACGACCGGCACGGATTCAACATCGTCACCACCAGCAACGACATGCTGCTGACCGGCAACATCGCCCATGACAACGGCTCGAGCGGCTTTACCGTGCAGCGCGGCAGCTTCAATATCGCCTCGCCGGGCAATATCGTGATCACGGGCGGGGAAAGCTACGGCAACGTCAACGACGGCATTTTGTTGCGCATGTCGGACAACATCCTGGTGACCAGCGTCAACATCCATGATAACGGCCAAGCCGGCGTGCATCTGAAGGGTTCGAGCCACGTCACCATCGACGGCAATATCATGGCCGCGAACTCAACCTCCAAATCCGGCGGCTACGCTGATATCCGGATCGAGAACGAGGTCGATGCGACCGTCGCCCTCAAGACCTATGCGGCCCAGTACGAGTTGATCAGCGGCAATGCCGTCACGGCATCGGCCACCTCGCCCACGTCCTATGGGGTCGAGGAACAAGCCGGCTTGGTCGGTCATAGCGTGATCGCCGACAATCATTTCACCGGCCAGTCCAAAGGCAGAGTGCTGTTGCTCGGCCCGGGTGATCTGGTGGCGCAGACCGGCGGCGCGGGCAACGACACATTGACGGCCGGTAGCGGGCCGGAATCCATCTCGGGTGGGGCGGGCAACGACAGCCTGACGGGCGGGCCGGGCAACGACACACTTGGCGGCGGCGATGGCAACGATACTGTGGTTGGCGGCACCGGCGACGACAGCATCAGCGGCGGCAACGGTGCCGATAGCCTGGATGGCGGCGATGGCAACGATGCGTTGTCCGGCGCCGCGGGCAACGACCGCCTGAACGGCGGGGCCGGCCTCAACACCATGCGCGGTGGCGATGGCACCGACGTCCTGACCGGTGGCGCCGACGCCGACCGTCTCAACGGCGACGCTGGCAACGACCGCCTTTATGGCAATGCCGGCGCCGACTGGATGCTCGGCGGTGTTGGCAACGATGCGCTATATGGCGAGGTGGGCAACGACAAGCTGTTCGGCCAGGCCGGCAACGATACGTTGGCGGGCGGCGCGGGCGCCGATACGCTGGTCGGCGGCACCGGGGCCGACCTGTTCTTGATTGGCGCCGCCCCCGGGCGCGACGTCATTACCGACTTTACGCACGGCACCGACCACATTGTCCTGCGCAACGCTGGCGCACATGGGTTTGCCGACCTGCAACTGACGCAGTCGGGCAGCGGTGTGCTGGTCAGCTGGGGCAGCAACCAGATTGTCGTAGCGCACATGACGGTGCACGGCCTGATCGCCGGCGATTTCCTGTTTCAGTGAGCCAGCCAAACGCCGACAGCGGCCAGGGCGCCATTGCGCGCTGCAGGCTACGCGTGCTTAAACAGCCCGGTTCCGTCCGGTCGCGCACTGGAGGGTTGCAGCAGCGCTGGACAGCAGGACCACCCGATGAAACTCACCGATTTTCGCGTTCTCACCTTTGACTGCTACGGTACCCTGATCGATTGGGAGAGCGGTATCTGGAATGCGCTGCAGCCACTGCTGCAGGCAACCGACCACAAGATCTCGCGCGAAGCAGCGCTGGCCGCCTATGGCCGCATCGAGCCAGCACAGGAACACTTGACGCCCGATCTGGTCTATCGCGAACTGCTGCAGCATGTGCACACCAATATGGCGACGGCCTGGGGCATCGTTTCAAGTCCGGCGCTGGACCAGGCGTTCGGCAATTCCATCCCCAGTTGGCCGGCCTTTCCCGATTCGGCCGAGGCGCTCGCCTATCTCAAGCAGCATTTCAAGCTGGTGATCCTGTCGAACGTCGACCGCCAGAGTTTTGCCGGGTCGAACCCGCGGCTCGGGGTTGCCTTCGATGCCATTTGCACCGCCGAGGACATTGGCAGCTACAAGCCCGATCCGCGCAATTTTGCCTATCTGGTGCGCACGGTCGCGAAGCTGGGGCATGGCAAGGCGGACATTCTGCATACCGCTCAGAGCCTTTATCACGATCATGTGCCGGCTGAGGCGGCGGGCATCGCGCGCTGCTGGATTTCGCGCGGCACCAAAGGGCTAGGCTCGGGCGCGACCAAGCCGGTGGAGAAGATGCCGAGCCTGCAGTTCCAGTTCGCCAGCATGGGCGAACTGGCCGAGGCGCATAAAAAGGCAGTAGCCGCGGACGCGGAACGGGGACACGCGAATTAGGTATCGTGTCTTCAGGTTTGGAGTCGAGCATGCCATCTGTCAGCACACACATTACCATCGTCGGCGGCGGACAGGCGGCCAGTCAGCTGGTCGCCTCGCTGCGCCAGGAGGGCTTTGCCGGCGGCATTCGCCTAATCAGCGAGGAGGCGCGCCTGCCCTATCAGCGCCCGCCGCTGTCGAAGAAATTCCTCTCCGGCGAGGCCGGTATCGAGGCCGTCACCTTGCGCCCGCGTGACTATTACGATCACGAAGCGGTCGAGTTGGTGTTGGGCTCAAGGGTCGAGGACATCGACCGCGACGCCCGCAAGCTGACGCTCGCCGATGGCGCCGTGCTGGAGTTCGAGGTGCTGGTACTCGCTACCGGCGCGCGCGCGCGACCGCTGCCGGTTTCCGGCGCGGGCCTGGCCGGCGTGCATGTGCTGCGCGGTATCGACGACGCCCTGGCGCTGAAGGCTGCCTGCGTGCCTGGCCAACGACTGGCCGTCATCGGTGGCGGCTTTGTCGGATTGGAGGCGGCAGCCACGGCCGCGACACTCGGCCTGCGCGTCACCGTCATCGAGGCCATGGCGCGGCTGATGGCGCGCGTCGCCTCGCCGCAGCTGGCGGCGCATATGCTCGACGTGCACCGCGCCCGTGGCGTCGACGTGCACCTTGCGACCGCCGTCACACATCTCATCGGATCGGGCCGCAGCGGAGTCGAGGCAGTCGCCGTGCAGCATGGCGCGCCGATTGCGGCCGACCTCGTGCTGGTCGGCATCGGCGCGCTGCCCAATGTTGAACTGGCCGATATCATGGGCCTCGAAGTCGCCAATGGCATCGTTGTCGACGAGTTCATGCGCACCGGCGATCCCGACATCCTCGCCATCGGCGATTGCGCCAATCATCCGAGCCGTTTTGCGGGCGGACGGCTGCGGCTGGAGTCGGTGCAAGGCGCAGTCGACCAGGCCGTCACGGCCGCCAGGACGCTGACCGGCAAGGTCGAGCCGTACCAGGCAGTGCCGTGGTTCTGGTCGGACCAATACGACGAGCGGCTGCAGATGGCCGGCGTTCCGGCCGCGGACGATGCGACCGTGCTCCGCCGCTACCCTGAGCCGAGGCAGCTGACGGTCTGGCGCACGCGCGATGGCCGCCTCACCGGCGTCGAAGCAGTCAACGCCAGCAAAGACTATATGGCCGGCCGCCGCCTGATCGAGAGCGGCAAGCTGGTCGACGCCGAACGACTGGCCGATCCGGCAGTGGGGGCAAAGCAGCTGCTGGCATAGGAGTTTCGCTCCAAGGTCCTAATCTTCCAACAGCCGCTTACGCGTCTCTTTGAGTTCCAACACGCGCTCCTCGCTGAGTTTGGGCAGGCTCAGATCCATGGCCTTGAGGGCATCGAGGATGATTTCCGATACATAGAGGCGCGCACTGAGCGAATCGTCGGCCGGCACCACGAACCAGGGCGCCTCGCGCGTGCTGGTCTGGCTCATGGCCTCCTCATAGGCCTTGCGATACTGTTTCCAGAATTTCCGCTCCTCGACATCGCCGATCTTGGACTTCCAGTTCTTGGCGGGAGTATCGATACGCTCGATCAGGCGCTTTTTCTGCTCGTCCTTGGACACATGCAGGAAGATCTTGACGATCTGCGTGCCATTGCTGGTCAGGTGCTGCTCGTGGTCGCGGATCGAGCACAGGCGCTGCTGCCAGATTTCGGGATCGTTGCTGATCGCGTCGGGCAGATTCCGGCTTTGCAGAATTCCAGGATGCACCCGCACCACCAGCACTTCTTCATAGTAGGAGCGGTTGAAAATGCCGATCGTACCGCGCGCGGGCAACAGACGCGCGCTGCGCCAGAGGAAATCATGACTCAGCTCCTCCGTGCTCGGACGGCCGAAACTGTGCACCTGGCAGCCCTGCGGATTGACGCCCGACATGACATGCCGGATGGCGCCATCCTTGCCGGCCGCGTCGGTGGCCTGGATGATCACCAGCAGCGCGTTGCGCCTGATGGCGAACAGCCGCTGCTGCAGATCGCTGAGTTCGGCGACCTGGGTTTCGAGCAGCAGCTTGTAGTCGTCCTTGGACGAATAGATCGGTTCGACCTTGGTCGGCAGTTTCTTCAGGTCGACAGCATCGCCGGGGCCGATACGGAATTGCTTGGTACGGATTTTCATGGGATAGGGCTCGCAGTGATCTGGGATGCAATTGGCTGCGGAATCGCTTAGGCACGCAACATTAGCCGATCAGCAAGGTAAGCAAAGTCCCGTTCAAGGCCCCTCGCGACGTGGCCCAACCATCATCCTCCTCGCGAAGGCGCATTGGCGCTGGGTTCGTGCGGCACGGTCTTTCCTCTCCCCGTCAAAACCGAGAGAGGAAAAGAACAGAGGCCGGAACAGCCACAAGTTAGCGCCTTTGCGCCTTGCCGGGGCAGACCAGTTTGAGGGCCCGCTACCGTCGGCCGCGCCCCGGCGGGCGCCCGCCGTGGTGGCCGCGCTTGCCGAGTTTCAGGCCGCGGCCCTTCAACTCGCCGGTCTTGCCGGCTGTGATCATCTCGAAGCGCAGCGCGCCTGCCGTCGGGATGGCCTCGACCAGTTTCACTTCGACCCGGTCGCCGAGCCGGTAGGTTTCGCCAGAGCGCTGGCCGATCAGCGCATTGTGCGCTTCGTCGTGCACAAAGAATTCCTGGCCCAGCGTCGAGATGGCGATGAAGCCGTCGGCTCCAGACTCGGTCAGGCGCACGAACAGGCCGCTGCGAGTGACGCCGGAGATGCGGGCATGGAACGTCGCGCCGATATGGCTCGACAGATGCGCCGCGATCAGACGATCCGTGGTATCGCGCTCGGCCGCCATGGCGCGGCGTTCCAGGTCAGAAATGCTCTGCGCGATCTCCTTCAGGCGCCCGATTTCGTCATCGGTCAGACCGTCCTTGCCCAGGCCAAGTGCACGGATCAGCGCCCGGTGCACGATCAGATCGGCATAGCGGCGGATCGGCGAGGTGAAATGGGCGTATTTTTTCAGATTGAGGCCGAAATGCCCGTAGTTCTCAGGATTGTATTCGGCCTGGGACTGGGAGCGCAGCACAACTTCGTTGATGAGATCGGACACGTCCGTGCCCTTGGCCTTGGCGAGCAGCTTGTTGAAATCCTCCGGTTTCAACTGACCCGACTTTGGCAGCCCTTGATCGAGGGTCTCCAGGAAGGTCTTCAGTGACGCCAGTTTTTCCTTCGAGGGCTGATCATGCACGCGGTAGACGAGCGGCATGCGTTTGGCTTCCAGCGTCTCGGCTGCCGCGACGTTGGCCTGGATCATGAACTCTTCTATCAGCCGATGCGCCGCCAGCCGCTCGGGCACGTGGATGCGCTCGACCTTGCCATCCTTGCCGACGATGATCTTTCGTTCCGGCAAATCGAGGTCGAGCGGCGAGCGTTCCTTGCGCGCCATCTCGAGCGCGGCATAAGCAGCCCACAGCGGCTTGAGGATTGTCTCCGTGAGCACAGCAGCGGGCCCGGCCTCGCTGGTGCCATCGATGGCGGCCTGCGCCTGCTGGTAGCTGAGCTTGGCGGCAGATCGCATCAGCGCGCGCGAAAAGCTATGCGTGCGCTTTCTGCCGTACTTATCGAAAATCATGCGCACGGCAAGGCACGCCCGCAGCTCGCCCTGTTTCAGCGAGCACAGATCATTGGAGATCTTCTCCGGCAGCATCGGCACCACGCGGTCCGGGAAGTACACCGAATTGCCGCGTTTTTCCGCTTCGCGCGACAGCATGGTGCCCGGGCGCACATAAAATGCCACATCGGCGATGGCGACGATGGTGACAAAACCGCCGGGATTGTCCGGGTCATCGTCAGGCGCGGCCCACACCGCATCGTCATGATCGCGCGCATCGAACGGGTCGATGGTGATCAGCGGGATGCCGGTCAGATCCTCGCGGCCCGCCGGCGTAATTTTCGGCAGATCGTCAAGCTCAGCCAGCACTTTGTCAGGGAACTGATCCGGAATGCCATGGGCGTGTACGGCGATCAGGCTGATCTGGCGCTGATCGGTGGGATTGCCCAGCCGCTCGACGATGCGGGCGCGCGTAAGGTTGCCACGGCCGGTACGGGCGATGTCGAAACGCACCAGTTCGCCATCCTCGGCCCCACCCTCGTCAGCCTGGTCGACCTGCCAATCCTTCAGCTGCTTGCGATCGATCGGCTGGATCACGCCGCCCTTGCCGCGCGAGTTGGCGCGATAGATGCCGAGCAGGCGCTTGCGCTCGCGGTCGAGTTTCTTGATCGGGAAGGCTTCGTGAGGGTATGTCGCGTCGGCAGCCAACGGTTCGATGCGGGCGAGTACGCGGTCGCCGGGGCCAAGATTGGCGCCCGTATGCTCGGTATGGATCAGTACCCGCGGCGGCACGCCCTCGTCCGCGCGGTCCCAGTCGACCGGCTCGCCATAGAGGTCGCCCTCGGCGTCCAGCCCCAGCGCCTCGATCACGGCGGTGGGCGGCAGTTTACCGACGCTACGGATTTTCTTGCGTATACTGTTGATCGCCCCGGATGCCGAGAGGTCCTTCAACAGCTGCTTCAGGTAGATCTTGTTGTCGCCCTTGATGCCGAACGCCCGCACAATTTCACGGCGACCGACCTTGGCAGGGGACGTGTTGATGAATTCAAGCACGGCCTCGCGGGTGGGCAGGCCGGCGGGCGGAGACGCAACTTTGGGTTTGCGGGTCATGACGAAGCGCGCGAGATGTGTGCCCAGCTCTTGGCGCTTGGGCGCCTGCCCCTTTGATTTTGCGCCTCCGCGCAGGAGGGCGCTCTCGTCTCCCCGTCAAGACGGGGAGACGAGAGACCTGGCGTAGTCCGCGCTCCCCGTGCCACTAACCCGCATCCTCTGTCTCAGCCACCGCCTTGGCCTTGCCCTTCTTTGGCGCGGCCGGCTTCCTAGGCGCAGCTTTCTTGGGCGCGGCACCGTCAGCCTTCTTTACCGCGGCGCCACCCTTCTTGAACCCGCCCTTGCCCTTGCTCGGCCCTTTGGCCTCGCGGGCCGCGATCAGCTCGACGGCTTGCTCAACCGTCAGAGTCGCCGGCTCCATGCCCTTGGGCAGCGTGGCGTTGATCTTGCCGTGCTTGACGTAGGCCCCGTATTTGCCGCTCAGCACCTCGATCTTGCCACCGCCGGCCGGATGCTCGCCCAGCGCCTTCAACACTTCGGCCTTGGCGGCGCCGCGGCCCTTGCCGGTCTTGGGCTCAGCCAGCACCGACACGGCGCGATTGAGACCGACCTCAAACACGTCCTGCGCGCTCTCCAGGTTGGCATACTTGCCGTCATGTTGCAGGAACGGCCCGAAACGGCCAATCGCTGCAATGATCATCTTGCCGCTCTCGGGATGCAGGCCCACCTCGCGCGGCAGGTTGAGCAGTTTCAGCGCCAGCTCCAGATCGACATCCGGCGCCGAATAGCCTTTAGGGATCGACGCGCGCTTGGGCTTTTCCTTCTCGGCCGCCTCACCCAACTGCACATACGGGCCGAACCGCCCACTGCGCAGCGTCACCGGCAGGCCTGTTACGGGATCATCACCAAGCACTTTGTTTTCCGACACGGCATCCGAGCCGTCCTTGCCGGTCTCGGAGAACTGGCGGGTGAAATTGCAGTTCGGATAGTTCGAGCAGCCGATGAAGGCGCCGAACTTGCCGACTTTCAGGCTCAGCTTGCCATCGCCGCAGGCCTTGCAGGAGCGCGGATCGCTGCCGTCCTCGCGTGGCGGGAAGACGTGCGGGGCCAGCAGCTCGTTGAGGGCGTCCAGCACTTCGGTGACACGCAGCTCCTTGGTCTCGCCGATGGCGGCCGTAAAGTGCTTCCAGAACTCGCGCAACACCTCTTTCCATTCGAGCTTATCGTCGGAGATCAGATCGAGCTTTTCTTCCAGGTCGGCGGTGAAATCATACTCGACATAGCGCTTGAAGAAGCTCTTGAGGAACGCCGTGACCAGCCGCCCCTTGTCCTCGGGGATCAGTTGCTTCTTCTCGTTGCGCACATAATCTCGCTCAACCAACACGGCCATCGTCGAGGCGTAGGTCGACGGCCGGCCGATGCCCAGCTCCTCCATGCGTTTGACCAGCGTCGCCTCGGAATAACGCGGCGGCGGCTGGGTGAAGTGCTGCTCGGCCTCGATCAGTTTGTCCTTGAGCTGGTCGCCCTGGGCCAGCGGCGGCAGGCGGCGCGAGTCATCGGCCTCGGCTTCGGCCTTGTCGTCCTTGCCCTTGTCGATGATGCGCACGCGTGTGTCGTGCCCCTCCTCATAGACCTTGAGGAAGCCGTCGAAGGTCACGACCGAGCCATTGGCGCGCAGCCCATAGGCCTTGCTGTCCCGGCCCTTGACCTCGATCTCGACCGTGGTCTTGTCCATATCGGCAGGCGCCATCTGGCTGGCAATCGTGCGCTTCCAGATCAGGTCATAGAGCGCGGCCTGATCCTTCTCCAGGTAGCGGCGCACCTTGTCGGGCGTGCGCCTCGGATCGGTCGGGCGGATCGCCTCGTGGGCCTCCTGCGCATTCTTTGCCTTGGTCTTCCACTCGCGGGCAAACGGCGTGTAGTTCTTGCCGAACTCGGCCGAGATGACGTCGCGGATGGCCGAAACGGCTTCCGGCACGATCTGCACGCCGTCGGTTCGCATATAGGTGATGAGACCCGTAGTCTCGCCGCCGATATCGACACCTTCATAGAGGCGCTGCGCAACACCCATGGTCTGCTTGGCCGAAAAGCCCAGCTTGCGGCTAGCATCCATCTGCAGTGTCGAGGTGGTGAACGGCGGATACGGATTGCGCTTGGCCGCTTTCTTCTCGACCGACACCACTTTGAAGTCGCCACCTTCGATGGCCGCCTTGATCGCCACCGCAGTGGTTTCGTTCTTGAGATCCAGCTTTTTCAGCGTCGTGCCCGCGACGGCCGTCAGGCGAGCCGTGAACTCTTCTTTCTTGGCGGTCGCGAGCACCGCCTCGATGGTCCAATATTCGTCGGTGCGGAAGGCTTCGATCTCTTCCTCGCGGTCGCAGATCAGGCGCAACGCCACCGACTGCACGCGGCCGGCCGAGCGCGCGCCCGGCAACTTGCGCCACAGCACCGGCGAGAGATTGAAACCAACCAGATAATCGAGCGCGCGGCGGGCCAGATAGGCCGACACCAGCGGCATGTCGATCTCGCGCGGATGCGCCATCGCCTCGCCTATGGCCTGCTTGGTGACAGCGTTGAAAGCCACCCGCTCGACCAGCACGCCCTTGAGTGCCTTCTTGTCCTCCAGGATCTGCCGGATGTGCCAGGAGATCGCCTCGCCCTCGCGATCAGGGTCGGTGGCCAGGATCAGCTTTTCGGCGCCCTTCACGGCCCGGGTGATCTCGGCCATGACCTTGGCGGCCTTGCCCTCGACATCCCAGTGCATATGGAAGTCGTTGTCCGGCTCGACCGAGCCATCCTTGGCCGGCAGGTCGCGCACATGGCCATAGGACGCCAGGACGGTATAGCCCGAGCCCAGGTACTTATTGATCGTCTTGGCCTTGGCGGCCGATTCCACGACGACGACTCGCATCATACCTCTGGGGTTGTATTGGAAAGGCTTAGCCCACAAGCGCGACCGGGCGGTCGCGGCACAGCAGGAGGCGCCAGAAAATGGCGAACAGACGGGCCGCTGTCAAACCGGCGCTCTGCAAGGCCGCGATCCTGGCCGATAGCCGCATGGATTTGGGCGCTTTTGTGGCCATCTCTCAGATCTACCCCAGGGTGATCTCCTAGGGGGGACAAACCGCCAGCCAGCCATTTTCCGTTTTGCACATATCAGTGATTGCGTTATTTACTAATACAATCGATGGTTGTGTTTACGGCTTGCGGGGCTCAAATGATCGACAATACTGTGCGCGACGACCCTACCACGCTTCTGGGCGCTTCCTCACATGAGCCCGGCAGCTCGCCATTGCAAGGTGCGACCCAGGCTGAGGTCGCTGACTACATTGCCGATATGCTGCTCGAACTGCGCGAGCTGTCGTCGGCAAGCGGCCAAACTCCGTTGAGTCTGCTGCTGGAACTGGCCCAGCGCGAGGCCCGGCGCGACGCGGCGCGAGCCATGAGCGTCAATCAGGCACCACCGCCGCCGCTGCTGGCCGGTTAGTTCTTCAGCGCCACGCGCTGGCCGCCGAGCCGCTCGATGCGCCCGGCGAGATCCAGCTCGATCAGCACCACCCGCACTTCGCGGGCACCGACACCGGTCATGCGGACGAGATCGTCTAGGCCGATCGGGGCCGGTCCCAGCGCTTCGATAATGCAGTCGCGGTCGGTCTCGGTCACAGCCATTGGGGCGGACTGGCGCTCGGCGACACTGTTTGGGGGACTTGCTGGCGGGGGTCGATAGCCGGCAAGCGCAGGACCGAGGCCGGCGACCAGATCGCCGGCCTCGGTGACCAGCCGCGCGCCCTCCTTGATCAGCTGATTGGTGCCACCGGCCCTCGGGTCGAGCGGATTGCCGGGCACCGCGAAAACCATGCGACCCTGCTCCTTGGCAAAATCGGCAGTGATGCGCGAGCCGGAGCGTTTGGCGGCTTCCACAACCAGCACAGCCAGCGCCATTCCAGAAATGATGCGGTTGCGGCGCGGGAAATCGCGGCCACGCGGTTCCAGACCAGGCGCGTTCTCGGCGATCAGCACGCCGTCGCGAGCGATGGCCTCGTGCAAGGCGGTATTTTCAGGCGGATAGACGCTGTCGATACCGCCCGCCAGCACGGCGACGGTGCCGGTGGCGAGCGACGCCTCATGCGCCGCCGTATCGATGCCACGCGCCAAACCAGAGCAAATGACGACGCCACCCGCCCCCAGCGCCGCGCCGATCTGATGGGTAATCTTGCGCCCCGCAGCCGAAGCATCGCGCGCGCCGACCATGGCGATGATCGGCCGGTCCAGCAGTTCGGCGCGGCCGCGCAGATAAATCAAGGGCGGCGGCGCCTCGATAACCGCCAGCAGGGGCGGATAACCGTGCTCGTCGAGCGCTGTCAGCCGCGCGCCGGCCCGGTCCGCGCGTTGCAACTCGCGCTCGGCCTCATCGGCCGGGCAAATCCGGATCGGCCGCCCGCGTCCACCGCGCCGCGACAGCTCCGGCAGCGCCTCCAACGCCTGCTCGGCGCCGCCATAGTGGTTGAGCATCTCGCGAAACGTCACCGGCCCGACATTTTCTGAGCGGATCAGACGCAACCAGGCTAGGCGCTGATCATCGGTGAGCGAGCGCCGCGGCCGCGGCACCGGGATTGGCCTTGCAGGCGGGGTCGCGCTTGTCATCGGAAAACCGGTTCCCACTTTTCCCGAAGCGCTCCGGGTCACTTCTTTTGGCCGATTTTCGGCTCATTGCCCGTCATCAGCCGTTCAATATTGGCGCGGTGTTTGTAGATCAGCAGCCCGCTCATCAGCAGCAGCACCAGCGCACCTGGAACGTGCAATGCCAGCATGGCGATCGGCACAATGACGCTCGCCAGCAGCGCCGACAGCGAGGAATAGCGGCTGAGATAGGCAGTTGCCAGCCAGAGCGCGATGAACAGCACACCTGCCGGCCAATAAATGCCGAGGATCACACCAATATACGTCGCGACGCCTTTGCCGCCCTTGAAACCCAGCCAGACCGGGAAGATGTGTCCGAGAAACGCCGCCAACCCGCCAATGACCCCTGCCGACGATGCCAGATCGGGAGAGGCCGCCGGCAGCAGCAATGGCGCCAGCAAGACCGCTGCCGTGCCCTTGAGGCCATCCAGTAGCAGTGTCAGCGCCGCCAGCCCCTTGTTGCCGGTGCGCAGCACATTGGTCGCCCCGATGTTGCCCGAGCCGATCTGCCGGATATCGCCAAGGCCGGCCATGCGCGTCAGGATCAGCCCAAACGGGATCGAGCCCAGGAGATAGCCAACCAACAGGATCATCAGTATTTGCACAGGCACACCTGTCAATTCAGCAGACGGACTGTCTCTCCACTCCCCGCGCTCTTGCGAGGGCAGTGGCAAAGTCGCAACTCAGCTATCCGCAAACGGATAGACGACCTTACCACCGACAATCGTAAACCGCACAATGCCCTGCAGCCGCGCTTCATCGAACGGCGTATTGCGCGAGCGCGAATGCATGCGCGCCTTGTCGACGATGAACGGCGCCTCCATGTCGATGACCACGATATCGGCCGGCGCGCCCTTGGCGAGGCGGCCACAGGGCAGCCCGAGAATGCGCGCCGGATTGATGGTCATGGCGGCCAGCAGCGGCATCAGATCGATTTCGCCGTTGAGGTGCAGACGCAACGCCGTCGGCAGCAGGGTTTCCAGGCCGATCGCGCCATAGGCCGCCTCGGCAAACGGCCGGCGCTTGCCGTCGGTGCCCTGCGGATCGTGGCTGGAAACGATCACGTCCAGACTGCCATCGGCGATGCCAGCGACCATAGCTTTGCGGTCATCCTCGCTGCGCAGCGGCGGGCGCAGTTTGAAATAGGTGCGGTACGAGCCGATGTCGTTCTCGTTCAGCGTCAGGTGGTTGATCGAGGCGCCCGCCGTGACGCGCAACGCCTTCGCCTTGGCTGCGCGGATGACGTCCAGCGCGTCGCCGCACGACAACTGCGCCGCGTGATAGCGCCCGCCCGTGAGCTCGACCAGGCGCAAATCCCGCTCCAGCGCGATCACCTCGGCGGTGGCGGGCGATCCCGGCAGGCCAAGCCTTGCTGCCACTTCGCCCTCGTTCATGACGCCCGCTCCCGCCAGCAACTCGTCCTCGGTGGCCGACGCGACCAGCGCATCGAAGTCGCGCGCATAAGTCAGCGCCCGCCGCATCACGCCGGCATCGGCCACGCTGCGGCGTCCATTCGAGAACGCGATGGCGCCGGCACTGCGCAACAGCCCGATCTCGGCCAGCTGCTTGCCTTCCAGCCCCTTGGTCAGCGCCGCCATGGTGTGGACATGCACCAGCGCCGTATCGCGCGCCCGCCGCTGCACGAAATCAACCAGCGCCATGTCGTCAATGACCGGATCGGTGGTCGGCATGCAGACGAACGTGGTGACGCCGCCGGCCGCCGCCGCGCGGGACGCCGATGCAAGGGTTTCGCGATGTTCGAGGCCGGGCTCGCCGGTAAACACCTGCATGTCAATGAGACCAGGGATGACAAGGTGCCCTTTGGCGTCGATGACGGTCGCCCCCGCCGGAGCGTTGCGCCGCAGGTGTGGCCCGAGATCAGCGATCAACCCGTCCTCGATCAGCAGGCCGCCGGGTTCATCACGGCCGCTCTCGGGATCGAGCAGGCGGGCGTTGATGAGCACGGTGGCGGGTGTGGCCAAGGCGCGGCGCGGGGATTTGGGGGCGGATGGCATGGGGGAAGTTTCCGAGAGCGACAAACTGTGGGGTCAATTGCGCGCCGCAAAGCTACGAACCGGGTCGGTGGCTCCTATCCAACTCTCGATCGATGCCCTTTTGGCAGTTTCGGCTCGCTAGGCGAAAAAGGCTTATCCGGACAACCGCTGAATTTTTCAAGATTTTTGCGATCCGGTGCGAGCAGCTTGTGAAAGGTCTGTGATGCGCCTGATCGCTCGCTCCAAACGACGTGATGACTTTGCGGCAACAAGTGCAATAGGCGAAGCATCGACCCGCGACGACGTTGGAACATGTCGCCTCGGGACCAGCGAGCCTAACACCCATCACCCATTCGGCAAATGTTGCGCCAGCGCCGACAGCACGGCCATGCGCACGGCCACGCCCATCTCCACCTGCTCGCGGATCACGCTCCTTGGGTCATCCGCCACCGAGGAATGGATCTCCACGCCGCGGTTCATTGGCCCCGGATGCATGATCAGGGCGTCCGGCTTGGCGAATTTCAGCTTTTCCTGGTCCAAGCCGAAGAAGTGGAAATATTCGCGTTTCGAGGGCACATAGGACGCCGTCATGCGCTCTTCCTGCAGGCGCAGCATCATGACGATGTCGGCGTCGGCGAGCCCGTCCTTCATGGTGGTGAAAACCTCCGCTCCAAAGCGCTCGGCGGCCGACGGCAGCAGCGTCGAGGGCGCGACCAGGCGCACGCGCGCGCCCATGGTGCCGAGCAGGCCGATGTTGGAACGCGCCACGCGGCTATGCAGAATGTCGCCGCAGATGGCGACCGTAAGCCCGGCGATGCGGCCCTTGTTACGTCTAATGGTCAGGGCGTCCAGCAGGGCCTGCGTCGGGTGCTGATGTGCGCCATCGCCGGCGTTGATCACCGAGCAATCGACTTTTTGCGACAGCAGTTCGACCGCGCCGGCGGCGTGGTGGCGCACCACCAGCATGTCCGGCCGCATGGCGTTGAGCGTGACGGCGGTATCAATCAGCGTCTCGCCCTTGGACACCGAGGATTGCGATACCGCGAGATTGATGACATCGGCGCCGAGGCGCTTGGCCGCCAGCTCGAACGAGCTTTGCGTTCGGGTGGAGGCCTCGAAAAACAGGTTGATGAGCGTTCGCCCCGCCAGCCGGTCGCGCTTCTTGCGCACCTCGCGGCTGATCTGGGCGGCGTCCTCGGCCATGTCCAATAGGCCGGTGATCTGCGGTGCCGTGAGGTTTTCCACGGTCAGCAGGTGTCGGTGCGGGAAGCTGGCTCCCCCGACGATTTTTGCGTGCGCTGTCATTAAAGTGAAGGTCTATAGGGTGAGTCCCCGAAGCGGGCAAGGAAAGTGCTTCGGCGGCAGCAGTTCTCAATTTGGGGCACGGCGTCTGAAGCGTAGGGGCGAGACTTGTCTTGCCCGTCTCGCCACACGGCACACGGCACACGCAGCGGCTGTTGCACCCCGGGCGAGACAAGTCTCGCCCCTACGTTTTGGTGTCCTGCCCCCACATTGAGAATTGCTGCTTCGGCGGGCTTCGAAATTAGAGCCAATTGCGCCGAAGCTCTCACCGCAACCCGTCCTCGCCCTTGATCTCGTTCGCCTTCAACCCGCCGACCCGCGGCAGCGGCCGGCCGCCATCGGTAACCGCCACGGCGACCACGATTTCGCGCGCCCGCGGCGCGTCGCTGATGCGGATTTCGACACCGTCGAAATGGCTGCGCACGAAGGCGGCGTCCTTGTGGCCGAGCGGGATGTCGAGCACAACGCCGAGCCCACCGCGCTTTTTAGAGGAGGGAATCAGCGCCGCGCCCTTGCCCAGCACCTTGCGGAACGGTGCGCCGAGCTTGGGATGCAGGATGGCGGCGGCGTGCTCCAGCTCGCCATCCTCGCCCACCGCCGCGGCCTTGCCGTAGCTCTCGACCTTGCCGGCGGCGATACCGAGCGCGGCGACCGCGCGCTCGGCCAGCAGCTGGCCCAGCTCCTCGCCGATGTCGATCAGCAGCGTGAGGTCCTCCTGATAGACGCCCGCATACGGATTTTCGATCACGGCGGCGGCGACGGCGCGGCGCACCGGCGGGTTGACCGGGCGGCCCTGTTCAGTCAGCGTCTCGTCGACCTGGGTGACGATCTTGCGGAGCTTGGCTTTCATCTGAGGCCGTCCTTTCCGGTGATGTCAGCGGCTTTGAGGCCGCCAGCGCGGTCGTGAATGCGCGCACCCGTGGTCATGACCAGCACCACGGCCATTTCGTCCGCGCGCGGCGCATCCGGGATGCCGACCTCGATCGAGTCGAAATGACTGCGCACGTAGGAGGCGTTGATGTGGGTCACCGGCACGTCCAGCCGCGTGCCGGGTCCGCCGACCTTCTTGGTCGATGGCACGATGGCCTTGGCGCCGCCCAGAACCTCGCGCATGGCATAGCCGCCGGGTGCGTGCCAGAGCGCGCCATGCTCGATCTCGCCGGCGGCACCGACGATGGCGCCCTTGCCGTAGCCCTGCACGCAGGCTGGATCGCCACCGAGCGCGGCCACCAAACGCTTGGCCATATCGAGGCCGAGCGGTTCAAGTTCATTCATGAAATGTTGGATTTCAACGTGGTACTTGCCCGCGAACGGATTCGTGATCACCGCGATGGCCCAGGCGCGCCTGAGCGGCAGCGCCGCCACCGGACCGCCCTCGTGAAAAATCTCCTCAACGGTGATCTGCTGTTTGCGGACGATCAGTTCGGTCATGGGTTCTGCCTTGTCAGCGGCCACGGATTGTCTTTTATCGGCGCAATGAGTCGCTTGGGCGCGCCACCTGCAAGGGTCGATAGTGGCTGGATATGCTCTGTATAGCCCCCAAGCGCAGTGTAGTCGGCGCGGGGCAGCGTAAACTCGATCGGCGCCACCAGCGCGGGCGTCGGCACATAGCCGAAAGCGTTCTCGGGCAGCAGTGTTACGTCAACCATGAAAGTGATGCCGCCACCCGGCCAGATAAAGACCGGTGCACCACCACAGGTCACGCGCGTCAGGGCCTTGCGCACCGAGCGTGTCAAGCGCACCGGGTTTTCTGTGACGCCCGCGCGCAATGAACCGCCGGCACCGCCCATGAACAGCACGCTCGACAGCGCTGGCTCGCAGTTTTCGGCAATCCGCGCGGCGACGGCTTGGAGCGGGGCGGGTAGTTGCTGCTCAATCGGCCGCAACGCCTCGTTGAGCACAAAATAGGCCGCATGCTCCCCAGTTGTCGAGACCATGAACAAGGTCAGACCCGGCCGCGCCTGCTTCGGATTCCACGGCCCGAGGATCGCCAACGGATCGGTTAGGTTGGTGCCGCCCCAGCCGGTGCCAGGCTCGGCGACGCGAAAATAGCGCCCCGGCGTCGAGCGGCGGCCCTTGATCTTGATGCCGGTGTCCGGGATGTCGAGCAGCTTGCCGGCCTGATGCTCGCTGAGCACGCCGGTGATGTGATCGTCGACCACCACCACTTCATCGACCAGCCCCTGCCACTGCCGCGCGAACATGCCGATGGTGGCCGAGCCGCAGCCGACCCGCATGCGCTGCTCGGGCGCCCCGTTGACGATCGGGGCCTTGCCGGCCTCGACGGTGAGGCTCGATCCACCGTCTACGGATAACTCAACCGGCTTGCGGTTGCTCAAGGACAGTAGCGCTTGGCAGGTGGCGCGGCCTTCTTGCTTGCTGCCGCCCGTGAGATGGTGGACCCCACCCAGCGACAGCATCTGCGAGCCGTATTCGCCGGTGGTGACATGGCCGATCGCCTCACCCTCGTAGCGCACGGGTGCCTGCTCGGGTCCGAGCCAGCGATCGGTGTCGATCTTCACCTTGACGCCGCAATAGGAAAAGATTCCTTCGGTGACGACCGTCACCATGTCGACGCCGTCGATCTCGGACGAGACGATAAAGGGCGCAGGCTTATAATCCGGATAGGTTGTTCCGGCGCCGATGGCCGTCACGAAAGTGCAACCGGGTTTTACCACGGACCCGTCCCATGCAGCGTCACCGCCCAGAAACGGCACCAGCGCGCCGCCCTCCTCGACGTAACGTTGCAGCAGCACATGGGCATCGACGCGCACCAGTTCGCCCTTGATGTTGGCGTAGCGGTCGCAGGCGCCGGTCAGGCCTTCGCGGATGTAGCAGAGCACCGGGCAGGCGTCGCAGCGGATTTTGTCGGGACTTTCCGTCATATGCCGCGCCCCTTGGCTTGCAGCGCTGCCAGCACGCGAGCGGGCGTGGCGGGCACCTGCCGGATGCGGATGCCGGCCGCATGATGCACGGCATTGAGAATGGCCGGGGCGGTGGGGATCAGCGCCTGCTCGCCGATACCCTTGGCACCGTAAGGGCCAAGCGGATTGGCGTCCTCGATCAGCAGGCTGATGACCTCCGGCATGTCGCCGATGGTCGGGATCAGATAGTCGTGCAGGTTCTCGGCCCGGCCTGGAACCCACTCCTCCATCAGCGCCATGCCCAACCCCTGCGCGATGCCACCCTCGATCTGGCCTTCGACCAGCGTTGGATTTATCGCCTTGCCGACATCGTGCGCGGCCGTGATGCGAACAACCTTGATGGTGCCAAGTTGCAAATCAATGGCGATCTCGGCGAGATGGGCGCCAAAGCCATAAGCGGCATAGGGTGAGCCCTGACCATCGGTATTGAGCGGGCTGGTCGGCGGATCGAAGGTTTCCTCCGCCATCAGCGCATAACCATGTTCGTTTTCCGGCATGGCCGCGAGATCGAGCGTGCGCCGCGTCCCGCCATCGGTGACGGTCAGGGTATTGCCTCGTAAACCCAATTGCGCAGCGGCGCCGGCGTTGGCAAGTCGCAATATCTGCGCCCGCAGCGCTTGGCCCGCCAGGAACGCCGCCTTGCCGGTGACGAAGGTCTGGCGCGACGCCGAGGTCTTGCCGCAGTCGGGCGAAAGATCGGTATCGGCTGAGATGAGGTCGATCGCGGACAGCGGCAAACCCACCGCGTCGGCGGCGATCTGTGCAATGACGGTGTTCGAACCTTGGCCGATATCGACGGCGCCCTGGTGCAGGGCGATCCGGCCGTTGCGCGTGACGCCCATGCGGATGGTGGATGGATTCGACAACGAGGTATTTCCACAACCGTACCACATGCCGGCAACACCGACGCCGCGCCGGATCGATCCGCAGGCGCTGCGATTGAGCGCATCGGCATCGGAACGGGCGCGCCGCCAATGCGGACGCAACGCCTCCAGGCATTCGCGAATGCCAACGCCGGGCCCCAGCACCTGCCCGGTCGCTGTCGGAGTTTCCGCCGTCAGAGCATTGCCGATCCGCAGCTCCAACGGATCGAAGCGCAACTTCAGTGACAATTCATCGAGCAGCTGCTCTTGCGCGATGGCCATTTGCGGCACGCCAAAGCCGCGGAAGGCGCCAGACGGCACGCTGTGACTATGCACGGCCCGCGTCAAGGCGCGGTAATGCGGCACGAAATACGGGCCGGAGGCATGCACCGGCACCCGGTTGGCGACCGTCGGCCCCCAGGACGAATAGGCGCCGGTATCGAAATCGCCATAAAACTCAATGGCGGTGAGCTTGCCCGAAGAATCGGCGCCAATCGCCATGCGGATGTTTGCCGGATGCCGCTTGGTGGTACTGGCAATCGACTCTGGCCGCGAATAGACCAGCGCCGCCGGCCGGCCGGTCAGCCAGGCGGCCAGGGCGATATAGGGCTGCACGGACAAATCCAGCTTGGAGCCGAAGCCACCGCCGACCGCGGTCGGGATGATGCGGACACCGGTAGGTGGGAGGCCGAGAATTGCGGCGACATCGTCGCGGTCCAGGTAGGGCGATTGCGTGCAGGCGGTGACCTCCATGCGGTCGCCGACGCGCCGCGCCCAGCCCGCCTCCGGCTCGATATAGGCGTGTTCGACAAAGCCGGTTGTAAACTCGCCTTCGACGACAACGTCGGAACATGCGAGTGCCGCCGCGGCATCGCCTTTGACGACGCGGCCGCTGACCAGGATGTTGTCTGCGCGGTGGTGATGCAGGCGGTGCGCGTCTTCATGCAGACCGGCCGCGATGCCGAGCACAGCTGGCAACGGCTCATAACTCACCGGAAACAACGCCAGATCACATTGCTCAATGGCGCTGCGTTCACCGACGATTGCCGCCACCGCCTCGCCCCTGAAGCGGACGACATGCTCGGCAAACACCGGCTGATCGGCGAACTTCGGGATCACACCGTGAACGTTGCGGCCAGGGACATCGACGGCTGTCAGTACACGGGCCAACCCGGAACGTGCGGCGACCCAGGCGGTCAGATCGCCGAACGCAAAGCGCGCGTGATGGTGCGGCGAGCGGATCACGCGCAGATATAGCGCGTCCTGAGGAATACCGTCGGCGCCGAACCGCTCGGTGCCATCGAGCTTGCGCCGCCCGTCGAGCCGCGCGATGCGTGCGCCGACTGCCAATCCGGCTTGCGCTCCTGGCGCTGGTTGCGCATCACCCTTGGCCGCATCCAGCACGGCAGCAATGATCTTGCGATAACCGGTGCAGCGGCACAACACGCCACCGAGGCCGTCGAGCACGTCTTGCTCTGTCGGCGCCGCATTTTCAGCCAGCAGCGCCGCCGCGGACATCAGCATGCCCGGCGTGCAAATCCCGCACTGGGCGCCGCCATGCTCGTGGAACGCCTGCTTCAGCCGCGCGCCGTGCGCACTTGCCGCCTCAAGACCCTCGATCGTGACAACGCTCGAACCCTCAACCTGTCCAACCGCCGTCAGGCAGGCGCATACCGGCGCGCCATCCAATAGCACCGTGCAGGCGCCGCAATCGCCGGCATCGCAACCAACCTTGGTGCCTTGCAAGCCGAGATCATCGCGCAACACCTGCGATAGCCGGCGCAGCGGCGATATTGTCAGCCCAACCGCCGATCCGTTCACGGTCAATTGGATCGCGCCGGGATCAGCTCGCATGGGATGAGTCTCCCGCGGCGGCCACGACGGCACGCGCGACCAGCACTTGCGCGGCCTCCAGCCGGTAGGTGGCGCTGGCCCGCGCATCGTCGATGGGCGACAGGTTGTCAAGTTCAGCGGGCGAGGGTTTCACCTGCGCGAGGTCCGACGCATGCAGGCCGATCAGCCGCTGCTCAAACGCCACGAGCCGCTGTGCCACAGCCGATGCCGCCCCGACCGCGACCCGCGCCACGCGCACCCGTCCGTGCTCGTCGCAAAGAATGTTGGCGGCCACCATGACGATCGAGATAACCAGATAGCGCCGCGCGCCAAGCTTCAGAAAGGCGCTGCCGCTGGCGCAGATTTCGGATGGCACGTACACGGCCGTCAAGATCTCATCTGGCCGCCGCGCGGTCTTGCGATTGCCGAAGATGAACGCACCCAATGGCAACCGCCGCGCGCCGTCGCGCCCCACCAGTTCCACCTCGGCATCCAACGCCAGCAGCGGCGGCACGCCATCGGCGGCAGGCGAGGCGTTGACGAGATTGCCGCCGATGGTGGCGCGGTTCTGAATCTGCACCGAGCCGACCTCGCGCGCCGCAGCCTTCAGGCCATCAAAGCCGCACGGCAGGTCCGCCCGGATGATCTCGCTCCAAGTGCAGCCGGCGCCGATGCGAGTGCCGGCAGAACACCGCACGATGCCCCTCATCTCGGCGATGCCGGACAGATCGATCATCCTGGCAGGCGGCGGCCGGTCGACCAGAGCTGGAAACACATCGGTGCCACCCGCCAGCAGCGTTGCCGCGCCACCGGCCATAAGGCCGCTGGCCTCGGCCACAGTTCTGGGTTTCAGAAGCATCCGCTCACTCTACGACGAATTATCCCCGCACGCGCGCATTTGCCGGATCATAGAGTGGCGCCACATGAACGTCAGCCTTGACCTTCTGTTGGGCGACGATCAGCTGATAACTGCCTGAGACGATGAAGTCATCGCTGACACCGGTGGCGTTGCGCACATAGCCAAGCCCGATCGGCCGGCCGATGCTGTAACCGAAGCCACCGCCAGTCAGATAGCCGACCTGGACGCCATCGCGCAAAATGGTCTCGCGACCGAGCAGCGTGACGGCTGGATCGGCGCAGGTGAAGGTGGCGAGCTTCTTTTTCAACGGCGCCTTGGCTGCCGTCTCAAGCGCGGCGCGGCCGAGGAAATCGATATCGGTTTTCAATTTCACCGCCCAGCCGAGCCCGGCTTCGAATGGCGTATCGTTCGGAGTGATGTCGGAACCCCAGGCGCGATAGGCCTTTTCCAGCCGTAGCGATTCCAGCGCGCGATAGCCGGTAAGTCGTAACCCATGCGGGGCGCCCGCCGCCATCAACGCGTCGTAGACCACTCCAAGATCGGCAATCGGGATGTGCAGTTCCCATCCCAATTCGCCGACATAGGTCACGCGCAGGGCGCGGACTATGACCCTCGCGACCTCGATCTCGCGCACCGCGCCGAACGGGAAGGCCGCGTTGCCGGCATCGGCGCTGGTCACCTTGGCGAGAATATCGCGAGCGCGCGGCCCCATCAAAGAGAGCGTGCCGAACTCCTCGGTGACGTCCTTGAGGGCCACATCCAGACCCTTGGCCACATGCGAGCGGATCCAGGCCGCGTCATGGGTACGAAAACCGGTGCCGGTGACGATGTAGAAGCGGTCCTGGGTCAGCCGCGCCACCGTCAGATCGCATTCGATGCCGCCGCGACTGTTCAGCATTTGCGTGTAGGTGAGGCGACCAGGCGGATTGGCAACATTGTTGGCGCAGATATAGGAGAGCGCCCGCTCAGCATCCTTGCCGGCGACCTCATACTTGGCGAACGACGACTGATCGAACAGGCCGGCCGCCTCGCGCACCGCGTAGTGCTCGACCCCGACCTGATCGAACCAGTTCTGCCGGCCCATAGCGTAGACGTCCTTGGCGGGTTGGCCTGTTGGGGCGAACCAATTCGGGCGCTCCCAGCCGAGCTTGGAGCCGAACACCGCGCCCGCCGACTTCAAGCGCTCATAAAGCGGCGAGACAATGCGCGGCCGCCCACTGCCATATTCTTCATGCGGATAACCGACCGTGTAGTGCTTGTCGTAAGCCTCCAACGTGCGATCGCAAACCCACCGACGATCCTTATGCAGATCGGAGAAGCGGCGGATGTCGACCACCCACAAGTCCATCGGCGCTTCGCGTTTTGCGACCCACTGCGCCAGCACCCAGCCAGCGCCGCCGCCCGACGCAATGCCGAAGGCGTTGAAGCCTGCACCGACATAGAAGTTCGCGAGTTCCGGCGCCTGTCCCAGGATGAAATTGCCGTCTGGCGTGAAGCTCTCGGGGCCATGGATCATCTTCTTGATCCCGGACGTCTGCAGCGCCGGCACCCGCGCCACGGCTTGCTCGATGTGTTGCTCGAAATGCTCCCAGTCGTCTTCGAAGAGCTGAAATTCGAACTCGTCAGGCACGTCGTCCAGCGTCCAGGCTTGCGGGTTCGGCTCGTAGCCGCCCATCACCAGGCCGCCCACCTCCTCCTTGAAATAGGTGCGCCGGTCGGGATCGCGAATGGTCGCGAGGTCCGGCGTCACGCCATCGATCTTTTCACTGATGATGTATTGGTGCTTGACGGGTTGCAGCGGCACCGACACGCCGGCCTTGGCACCGAGCTGTCGCGCCCACTGGCCGGCGCAATTGACCACGGCCTCGCAGGCGATGCGACCCTGGTTGGTGTGCACCGCCCGCACTCGGCCCTCGACAATGTCGAAGCCAGTGACGCGCACGCCCTCAAAGACGCGGGCGCCATGCATGCGTGCGCCCTTGGCCAACGACTGCGCGATATCGGACGGATTGGCCTGACCGTCCGTGGGAAGATAGCTGGCGCCAACCAGATCGTCCGTGTTCATCAGCGGCCACATGCGCTTGACTTCGGCGGGCGAGATGAGGTGCATCTCCAGCCCGAAACTCTGCGCCGTGGTGGCTAGCCGCTGATACTCGATCCAGCGCTCGGCGTTGGTCGCAAGCCTGAGACAGCCGGTCATCTTCCAGCCGGTTTCGAGCCCGGTCTCGGCAGCCAGCCGCTTATACAGATCGACCGAATAGCGCAGCACCTGCGTGATCGAGGCCGACGAGCGCAGCTGCCCGACCAGTCCCGCCGCATGCCAGGTCGATCCGCCCGTCAGCTTGCCCTGCTCCAGCACGATCACATCGGCCTTGTGGTCGCGGGCCAGGTGATAGGCGGTGGAGCAGCCGATGATGCCGCCGCCGATGACGACAAACTGGGCTTGAGCAGGGATGCGAGTGGTCATGGGAGGTCCGATGTGGCGTGGTGGGCACGGGTGCTCACAGGCGCACCATGCCGCGTCCCAACTGCCACCGCAAGATCAGGACCCCGCGACGGCAGCGGACGGCCGGTCCTCAACCGGTCTGCCCGGTCGGCACCAGATGCGCCGCAAGCTACAACGGCAGCGGTGCGTTCTCGCTGGCAAGGAACTCGACCGTCACGAAGGACAGCGTTTCGGCGCCGATGTTTTCCAGGTCATGATACAGGCTCTCGCCGGCAGCAAAATGGTAGTGCCGCGTATCGCCGACGGCGTAGGCCATGTCGACCACCTTGCCATCGCCGTAGTGCGAGCGCGCCTTTCCGGCCCTGGTCGCCGTCCAGAAATAGTCGAGCACATGCTTGTGAAACGGCAAACGCTCGCCCGGCGCCAGCGCGATCTGCCAGACCCGCACCCGCTCGGATTGCGACACCAGCGTCTGGCCAACCCTCGGGTTGGCGTGATTGGCCGCCATCTCACGCTGCATTTGGTCGGAAAAGCCATTGGTCATTGCCGTACCTCAGCAAACAGCACAATCAGGCTGGCGCAATCGAGCGGCATTTCATGATTGGCATAGATCATGCGCGTGTGTCGCCCGCGTTCGGCAAACACGGCATTGATGAGATCGGACGCTCCGTTCAGCACCTTGGGATGATCGCAGAAGCCCGGTGCGATGTTCATTGTGCCCTCAAGGCGGATGATGCGATCGACCTTGTCGAGACTGCCGAGCGCGTCCTTCAACTGGCTGATGGCATTCAGCGTCGACAGCCGGCAGGCCTGATAGCCCTGTTCGGCCGTCAGATCGCGGCCGATCTTGCCCTTGAATTTCAGTTCGCCGGCAATCCACGGCAACTGACCCGACGTCATCAGCAGATTGCCGGTGATGGCCCAAGGCACGTAGTTGGCTACCGCTCCGGCAACTGGCGGCAGTTCGAGGCCGAGACTGGCCAGCCGCTGTTCGGGCGTGCGGCCATCGGCGGAGGCGTTCGGATCGGGCATGGTGTCCTCACTGGCAAGCCAGCGCATCATGCCAGAGCGTGCTCCCCGGTCAATTGCAGAGTGTTGCGGCAGCACTCGCCCACAGCCCGAAATCAGTCGGGGACAGCTCTTGCCATGTTTAGTGAAATGCGCTTTGCTAAACAAATTCACTAAACATCGGGACCTCTCGGTATGCCGATTCAACAAGCCACCATCCGCAAGCTGATCACCACCGTGGCGGAACGCGTGATCGCACATGCCGATGAACTGACGGCGCTCGACCAGGCGATCGGCGATGGCGACCACGGCCTCAACATGAAGCGCGGCTTCGAGGCGGTGCTGGCCGATATCGACAAGATCGCCAGCCAACCTCTGCCGCAAGCGCTGCAGGCCCTGGGCACCACGCTGGTCATGAAAGTTGGCGGCGCCTCGGGCCCGCTGTTCGGGACACTGTTCATGGCGCTCGGCAAGGCCATGCCCGCCGCGCCGACCCGCGACGAGGCCATCACGGCCTGCGCAGCCGCCATCGCCGCCGTGCAGGCACGCGGCAAATCGGAGCCCGGGCAAAAGACCATGCTCGACGTGCTGGTGCCTGCGCACGCCGCTTTGGCGGCAGGGCGCGACGGCCGCGCCGTCGCTGCCGAGGCCGCCGCCGCCACCATACCGATGAAAGCCATCCGCGGCCGCGCGTCTTTCCTCGGCGACCGCTCGATCGGCCACATGGATCCTGGCGCCCGCTCCAGCCAACTGATCATCGCGACGGTCCTGGACGTGCTGGAGGGCACAGTATGAGCAATGTCGGCATAGTGATCGTCTCGCACTCGGCCAAGGTCGCTGAAGGCGCCGCCGATATGGTGCGCCAGATGGTGGGCACCGAAGTGCCGCTGGCGTTTTGCGGCGGCGATCCCGCCGGTGGGCTCGGCACCAATGTCGAGGCGATCATCGGCGCCATCAATCGAGCGTGGTCGGACAAAGGCGTCGCCATCCTGGTCGATCTTGGCGGCGCCGAAACCAATAGCGAGATGGCCATCGAAATGTTGCCGGCGGATCGCCAGGGCAAGGTGGTGGTGTGCAACGCACCGATCGTCGAGGGCTCGGTGATGGCCGCAACCGAGGCCTCGGGCGGCGCCTCGCTGCAAGAGGTGCGCCGCACCGCGGAGGAGCTTTCACCGGTCTGACCGGGAGAGGTGAGAACGCATGGTCAGACCACTTCCTTTTTCAACCACAGGGAATCTACATGCAATCGGGCAAGGCCGAGGCATCCGTTCTGATGACCAATCCGACCGGTCTGCACGCGCGGCCAGCCGTCAAACTCACCAAGCTCGCCAAGACCTTCAAGGCGCAGGTGCAGATCTTGCCCGCCGGCGGCTCGGACTGGATCGATGCCAAGAGCATCGTCAAGGTGATGGGCTTGAAGGCGCCACGCGACAGCGTGCTTTCGTTCAGGGCCGAGGGTGACGATGCTGAAGCTGCGGTTGCCGCATTGGTTGCACTCGTCGCACGGCACTTCGACGAAGGAACCGGCGCGCGCGGAGAACCCGATGGCGGCACTGCCGGCTGAGCAGGTGCTGGCCGGGCAGCCAGCCTCGGCAGGCCAGGTATTCGGACCGCTTGCCATCTGGCGGCAGCCAGAGCTTTGCGAACGGCAGGCTGGCAGCCCGCCCGAGGAGCGCACCGCCCTCCAAGCCGCCATCGCCAAGTCGATTGCCGAAATCGGTCAGCTCGCTACGACCACTGACGGACCCGGTGCCGACATGCTGGAATTCCAGTCGGCCATGCTGGAGGACCAGGAATTGCGTGCGCCCGCACTGGCGGCCATCGCGCAAGGCGAGGCGGCCGGACGCGCGTGGTCGGCGGCAGTGGGCACGCAGATTGCGCAATGGCAAGCAGCGCCAGACGAATATTTCCGCGCCAGGACCAGCGATCTCGCTGATCTTCGCGACCGCGTGTTGCGGCATCTGACGGGCGGCGGCGCAGGCACAACCATCGTCGCGCCGGGATCCATCATTGCCGCCGAGGATTTCACGCCGAGCCAGTTTCTGGAAACCGACTGGAGCCGGGGCGGCGGCCTCGTGCTGGCGTCCGGCAGCCCGTCCAGCCATGTCGCCATGCTCGCCCGCTCGCGCGGCATCCCGATGGTGGTTGGACTGGGCGGGCTGCCGTTGGCCGGGCACAGCCACGCCATCGTCGATGGCGATCTGGGCCGCATCCTTCTCAGTCCCGCGTTAGCCGCGCGGCGCGAGTGCCAGCAGGCTACCGCGCGCGCCGAGCTGCGGCGCCAGCACGCACAAGCGGCCCTGTCCCGGCCGGCCGCGAGCGCCGACGGCACGCCAATCACCATGCTGATCAACATCTCGGGACCCGACGACCTCGCCGGCATCGATGCGGCAACTTGCGACGGCATCGGCCTGTTCCGGACCGAATTGATGTTCCGCGATGGCGCCGCGCTGCCGGACGAGAATGCGCAGTATCATGCCTATCGCCGCTGCCTCGACTGGGCCGGCGGTAAACCGGTCACCATACGCGCGCTCGACATCGGCGGCGACAAACCGATCCGTGGCCTGACACCGGTCGGGGAGAGCAATCCATTCCTCGGCTCGCGCGGCATCCGGCTGCTGCTGGCGCGGCCCGATGTGTTCGGTGTACAGCTGCGAGCGCTGGCACGCGCCGCCCTGCACGGCAATCTGAAGATCATGCTGCCGATGATATCGGTGCCCGCCGAGCTGACGGCGGCCGGCCGGCTGCTGGACGACGTGGTCGCCGGCCTTGCGCGCGAGGGCATCGCCTGCCGCCGGCCGCCGCTCGGCATCATGATCGAGGTGCCGGCCGCCGCGTTGATGGCCGCGACCTTCACCGAGGCCGCTTTCTTCTCGATCGGCTCCAACGACCTCACGCAATATGTCATGGCCGCCTCGCGCGATACCTCCGCGGTGGCGGCGCTTGGCCAAGGCGCACCGCCAGCCGTTCTCAAACTGATGACGCTAACCGTTGCCGGCGCGCGCGAACTCGGTATCGAGGTGTCGTTGTGCGGCGATATGGCGGGCGATGCCAAGCTGCTCGGAAAGCTGCTGGCGACCGGGTTGCGCGCGTTGTCGGTCGCCCCGCCGCTGCTTGGCCAGATCAAGCATGAGTTGGCGGCAATGTCATTGCGAGGCGGCGATGGCCAACCCTGAGGTGACTCCCCCGATGGCGGCCGACACGGCCGTGATGGGCTACAAGCGCATCCTGGCCGAGGTGCTGGACCTGCGTCCCTCGGGCACGCGTGGCCGGCTGGCCGTGGCGCTCGGCAAGAACCGTAGCTTTGTCAGCCACATTGCCAACCCGGCTTATACGACACCGATTCCCGCCAGCCACATCGAATTGATGTTCGAGGTCTGCCATTTTTCGGCCGACGAGCGCCGGCGCTTCCTGACCGCCTATGTCGCGGCCCATCCGCGCCGCCCAGTGCTGCTGGCCGAGACGCACCGGCTCAAGGCGCATGCCTTTCATCTCCCCGATCTTGGCGATGAGGCGCGCAATGCCAAGCTGCACGCGCTGGTCGGCGAGTTCGTGCGCAAGCTCGCCGACCTATTGTCAGAAGCATAACTGTTGCCATCCAAACCGAAGGGACGCGCCATGAAGAAGCTGATCAACGCCACCGACACCGTGCTCGCCGAGAGCCTGGATGGCTTTGCCGCCGCCCACGGCGACCTCGTGCGACTGGGCAAAGAGCGCAAGTTCGTGCGCCGCAAGTACGGTTCCTGGGGCAAGGTCGCCCTGATCTCGGGTGGCGGCTCGGGCCACGAGCCCTTGCATGCCGGCTTTGTCGGCCACGGCATGCTGGACGCCGCTTGCCCGGGGCAGGTCTTCACCTCGCCGACCCCCGACCAGATAGGGGAGGCTTGCAAATCCGTCGATGGCGGGGCCGGCGTGCTGCTGATCGTCAAGAATTACGAGGGCGACGTCATGAATTTCGAGATGGCCGGCGAGATCACCGGCGGCCACATCGCCCGCGTCCTGACGGATGACGATGTCGCGGTGCAGAATTCTCTGTACACCACCGGACGGCGCGGCGTCGCCGGCACCATGATCGTGGAAAAGATGGTTGGTGCGGCGGCTGAGCGTGGGTTGGACCTGGCAGGCTGCGAGGCCCTCGGCAACCGCGTCAACAAGGCAACGCGCTCGATGGGCGTGGCGCTGACCAGCTGCAGCGTGCCCGCCGCCGGCAAACCAACCTTCGAGATCGGCGCCGACGAGATGGAGATGGGCGTCGGCATCCACGGCGAGCCGGGCCGCCGCCGCGTCAAGCTGCAACCAGCGCAAGCGATCGCCGACGAGATGGTGAGCGCCATCGTCAGCGACCTGGGCGCGGCCGCCAAGGGTCCGTGCCTGATGCTGGTAAACGGCTTTGGCGGCACGCCCGCGATGGAACTCTATCTGATGTACGACAACGCCCGCCGCATCGCCGAGCAGCATGGCGTGGTGATCGCCCGCTCGCTGGTCGGCAACTACGTGACCTCGCTCGACATGGCCGGCTGCTCAATCACGCTGACGCGGCTCGACGATGAGCTGCTGCGCCTATGGGACGCGCCGGTGCACACGGCGTCACTCCGCTGGGGCATGTAGCCCCGTGCCACAAGGCTGGCGACAACCGCCAGCCCAGTGGTACCGCCTCCCGGGCTCGAACCGGGGACCCCCAGATCCACAATCTGATTAAGTCCCATCTCAGGTTGCACCATTCGTGCCCAGAACCCGCCAAAGTTCGCCTTTAAAGCCCCTAAATGACACCAATCACAGGTAGCAGAGTTCAGGAAGGTGGTAGCTATCTGGTAGCTGGGCTAAGGTAGCTACCAGATCCATCAGGAAATAGCTACCACCCATGCCCCACCGCCTCACCGCCCCCATTACCCTCACCGCCGTGCAGGCCCTCCAGCCCCTCGACGTGCTCAACGACACCAAGATCAAGGGGTTCATGGCTCGCCGCCAGCAGGACGCGGTGAGCTATGCGCTCAAGCTCCGCGTCTACGGCCGCCAACGCTGGATTACCATCGGCCGCCACGGCCAACCGTGGACACCGGACATGGCCCGCCGGGAAGCCCTTCAAATCCTGGCCGATCCCACCCGCGCCGATAAGCGCATCCAACCCGAGGTGATGACCTATGGGGCGGCATCCCTCCAGTTCTTCGCCTCCCATGGCGGGAAGCTCAAACCCCGCAGCCTCATCAAGTACCAGAACCTCAACCGCCTCTACCTACTCCCCGCCTTCGACACCATCCCCATCACCGCGATGACCCGTGCCACCATCAGCACCGCCCATGCCGGGTGGAACGAGAACCCCCGTGCCGCCAACCAGTCCTCTCTGTCCTCTCCCGGCTCATGACCTGGTGTGAGGATCAGGGCCACCGCCCGGAGGGCACCAACCCCTGCCGCAAAATCCAGCGCTACGCCGAAACCAAACGGGAGAGGTTCCTCCAGCCCGCCGAGCTGGCCCGACTGGGGGCCGCCCTCGATCACGCCGCCACCAGCCACCTTGCCAGCGAACACGCCCTGGCCGCCCTGCGGCTCTTGATCCTGACCGGTGCCCGCCTCTCCGAAATCCTGACCCTCGAATGGTCCTTCGTCGATATCGACCGCAAAGCCTTGTTCCTGCCGGATTCGAAAACGGGGAAGAAGCCCATTGCGCTCTCGGAAGCCGCCATTGAGGTGCTAACCGCCCTGCCCCGGTATGCCACCAACCCCTATGTCATCGTTGGCCACCGGCACGGAATGCATTTGGTGAACCTGCAAAAGCCGTGGCAGTCGGTTCGCACGCTCGCCAAGCTCGATGGCCTCCGCATCCACGACCTCCGGCACACGTTCGCCAGCGTGGCGGTCGCGTCCGGTGGTTCTCTCCCCGAAATCGGGGCCTTGCTCGGTCATTCCCAGCCCCAAACCACCCAGCGCTATGCTCACCTCGGCAACGATCCCGTCCGCGCCATCACCGAACGCACGGGGAGGAAATTGGTGGAGGCGATGCGGGTCAAGCCGAAGGCGTAAAGGGGTTCAGATCAGGTGTAATAATCGTTTTGAACTCGTCAGAGAGAGCGAACCAGTCCACAACATCGACCCGGATTGGAATATCGCTTTGGGCGAAGGCCTCGGTCAGACGATTGAGTGTTTCAGTTGACAACCGGCCCTGTCCAAGAAGGCATAGATCGAGGTCGGAGAACGGCTTCAGGCCTCGCCCCCGTGCGCCCGCGATCCGAAAATATATACCTTGATGCACTACTGTCCGGCTAACTATCGAATAGATTCAATTGGTTGCCTGGAACGAGGTCGTCGATTGCGGGCTGGTCCTGCGAGAGTGCCTGCAAAATGGGGATTTTCTCGAACAGGGTCAGCGAGAGGATCTGTAGCAAAGTGTAGAGGGAGGCGTCGAGATCGAGGCGTTTCTTGACGATGGCGACCAGCACGTAGACCGAGACCGCGATCCAGATTTGCGTCTTCAC
>JANLQJ010000208.1:0-26068 GCA_031367715.1 Hyphomicrobiaceae bacterium
TCAAAGTGACAGGTCAAACCATAAGTTGGACGGTATTAGTCACTCCCCCGCCAACCTTGGCGCATAAACGCCCTGCTCGCGCACCTTCAGGCGGCGCTCCTCTTCCACGATGTAATCGCGGGTGAGGGCCAGCGTGCCGACCTTCTTGGACAGCTGGATCTGGAACACCATCATGTTTTGATACCGGAACGCCGTCTCCGACCCGGCCAGATAGCACTCCCACATGCGGCAGAACTGTTCGCCCATGCGTTCGGAGGCCTTTTGCCAGTTGGCCAGGAAGCGGTGTCGCCACTCGCGCAAGGTCTCGGCATAGTGCAAATGCAGGATCTCGATATCGGTGATGTGTAGGCCGGATTTTTCGATCGCCGGCATAACCTCGCTGAGCGCGGGAATGTAGCCACCTGGGAAGATGTATTTGGCAACAAACGCGTTGGTTGCCGTTGGCCGGTCGGTGCGGCCGATTGAATGGATTACGGCAACCCCATCGTCGCTCAATAAATCGCGCACTTTGCGGAAGTATGCGCCGTAGTGATTGACGCCAACATGCTCGAACATGCCAACCGAGACGATGCGGTCGAACTGGCCTTCCATGCGCCGGTAGTCCTGCAGTTTGAAGCGCACCGGCCGTTCCAGCTTCTGTTCACTCACCCGTTGCCGGGCGACAGCGAGCTGTTCCTCGCTGAGCGTCACGCCCGTCACATCGACGTTGGCCGCCTTGGCCAGATACAATCCAAGGCCGCCCCAGCCTGAGCCGATGTCGAGCACCTTCTGGCCGGCCTTTAGCGCCAACTTGGCCGCGATATGCCGCTTTTTGGCCAGCTGCGCCTCTTCCAGATCGGTATTGCCGGGCTCGAAATAAGCGCAGGAATATTGCCGGTCCTTATCCAGAAAGAGATCGTAGAGCGAGCCATCGAGATCATAGTGGTGCGCGACATTGCGTTTGGAGCGACCAGCCGGATTGAACTGACTGATGCGGCGCGTCATATAACGCACGGCATCGAAGGCACGGGTCCAGCGCGGCAGTTCCTCGACGTGGGAATTCCGCAGCACGAGATCCAGGAACTCGTAGATCCGGCCGCCGTCTTCGACAGTAAACTTGCCCTGCATATAGGCTTCGGGGAGCGCCAGTTGCGGATCGAACGTGATCGCGCGTTCGGTCGCGGCATCCTTGATGCGGACCGTGACTGCTGGCGCCATGCCGTCGCCGAAGCGGTGGGCTTTGCCATCGGCGCCAATCACTTTCAAATCGCCCTGGCGGATGATCCGCTCAAGCACTTTGATCAACGGAGCATACATAACAATGCACCCGCCGGTTACGCCTCTGAGCGCCCGCGCGGGCTCCCTCACCTGACATGTCACTGACCCAGAGAGCTGCGAACTCTCTCACTTGCTGCGGCATGAAAGCACAGGTTGGAGAAAATGACAACGCCGCGCCAGATATCGGCGCGGCGGGTAGCATTGCAGGGCAAATTTTGATCGTTCAGGCCTTGGCGTCGGCCGCGGCGTCTTCACCTTCCGGCTCGCGCTTGGCGCCCTCTTCGAACACGGCGTCCTCGCTGAAGGTCTCGAATTCCGGCGTCTCATCCTTGATCGCCATGACGTCTTCGCCCTTGGCCTGACGGGTGGCCTCGTCTTCGGAGCGGGCCACGTTCATCGACACCTTGGCGCTGACTTCGGGGTGCAAGCTGATGCGCACGTCGTGCAGGCCGAGCATCTTGATTGGCTTGTCGAGCAGCACCTGGGCGCGATCGACGGCAAAACCACCTGTCGTGACGGCGTCGGCGATGTCGCGGGTGGACACCGAACCATAAAGATGGCCGGTATCGCCAGCCTGCCGGATCACCACGAAGCTCTTGCCTTCGAGCTTGCCCTGAACCGCCTCGGCTTCCTTCTTCAGCTCAAGGTTGCGGGCTTCGAGATGGACACGCTGGACCTGGAAATGGGCCAGGTTGTCGCGGTTGGAGCGCAGTGCCTTTTTCTGCGGCAGCAGAAAATTGCGGGCAAAACCGTCCTTGACGGTGACCACATCGCCCATCTGGCCGAGTTTGTGGATGCGCTCGAGGAGAATGACTTGCATTGAGAGTGGTCCCTGGGTCGAGTTGCGAAAAGGGACGGCGCATGCCTGGCCGACATGATCGGCAAGAAAAGCAGCTGTCCCGCGAGTGGCGCGGTTAGGGGCGCTCGATGCGCTCCAACTTGCGGCGGAGGGTTTGGCTACCCCCGCCCTAGCCCTCCCCACAAGGGGGAGGGGATTCGAGCGGTGATTGGAATTGACAGTGCCAATCACACGAACCGACGGCTCCCTCCCCCCCCTTGTGGGGGTGGGCGTGACTCCACCCAACGAAATCAGCCGTTTAGCGCAGAATATAGGGCAGCAGGCTCATGAAGCGGGCGCGCTTGATGGCCTGGGCCAGTTCACGCTGCTTCTTGGCCGAGACCGCCGTAATGCGGCTGGGCACGATCTTGCCGCGCTCGGAAATGAAGCGCTGCAGCAGCCGCACGTCCTTGTAGTCGATCTTGGGCGCTTTATCGCCCGTGAACGGGCAGGTCTTGCGGCGGCGATGGAAGGGGCGGCGCGCACCCGCGGCGGCGCCGGCTGCATCTGCAAAGCTCATCAATTGGTCTCCTCAGTCGGCGCCACTGGTGTGTCGGTAGCGTCACGGCGGCCGCGATAGCCGCCTTCGCGTGGGGCTGCATCGCGCGGCGGGCGGTCGCTGAAACCGCCTTCACGTGGCGGACGATCGCCAAAGCCGCCGCCACCGCCTTCGCGGCCACCACGGAAGCCGCCGCCGCCACCGCCTTCGCGGTCGCCACGGAAGCCGCCACGGTCACCACCGCGTCCGCCACCCGGACCACCGCCAAAGCCGCCGCCGGGACGCCGCTCTTCGCGGTCACCCTTGCGCATCATGGCCGACGGTTCGGTCTCATGCACGTCGACGCGGATGGTGATGAAACGCAGCACGTCGACCGAAATGCCCATATTACGCTCCATCTCGGCCACCGCGGCGTGCGGCGCGTCGATATTGAACAGCGCATAGTGGGCCTTGCGGCTCTTCTTGACCTTATAGGCCAGAGGCTTCAGGCCCCAATACTCGGACTTGGTAACCTTGCCGCCATTGGCTTCGATGATGGCTTGATAGTCTTTCATCATGGTCTCGGCCTGTTGGGTCGAGACGTCCTGGCGTGCCATGAAGACATGCTCGTAGAGAGGCATGAGTGGCCCTCGTGTTACGTTGCCCTCCGGCGCATAGCCCCTGTTGGACCGGGAAGGCCCACCAAGCACCCAAAGAGTGGATACACCGAAGAAAGGGCCAAGGCCCGGGCGGCCACAACTCAAGTTGAGCGCGACCGTCCCCATTCAGCATCCAACCGGAGCGGATCGGGTGTTTATACCTGCGAACGGTGTGCTGGCAAGTAAAACCGACAGTTTCACGCGGCCACCGCTATCGGCGCTCGCGCGCGGGTTGTTCTCAATCTAAACCCCTTCACCAATGCATAGATCGCCGGGATGACGATGAGCGTCAGGATCGTCGACGACACCATGCCGCCGATCATCGGTACGGCGACACGCTGCATGACCTCCGAACCGGTGCCGGTCGACCACAGGATGGGCAGCAGCCCGGCCATGATCGCGACCACGGTCATCATTTTGGGACGCACGCGGTTGACCGCGCCTTCCATGATGGCGGCGTTGAGGTCGGCGGCGGTGAAGGGCCGGTCTTCGCGGATCGTCAGCGACTGCTGCTCGTTGAGCGCCGCGTCGAGATAGATCAGCATGATGACGCCGGTTTCCGCCGCGACGCCCGCCAGCGCGATGAAGCCGACGGCGACGGCCACGGACAGATTGAAGCCGAGCCACCACAGCAGCCACAGCCCGCCAACCAGCGAGAACGGCAACGACAGCATGACGATTAGGGTTTCCGTCAGCCGGCCGAAATTGAGATAGAGCAGCAGGAAGATGATCCCCAGCGTCAGCGGCACGACATAGGTCAGCCGCTGCTTGGCGCGCTCGTAGTATTCGAACTGGCCGCTCCAGGTGACGTAGGTGCCTGGCGGAAAAGTCACGCCTGCCGCGACCGCGCGCTTGGCGTCCTCGACATAGCCGACCAGGTCGCGATCACGCACATCGACGAAAATATAGGCTGCCAGCTGCGCATTCTCGGTACGGATCGACGATGGGCCTTGCGTAAGTGCGATCTTCGCCACCTCGCCTAGCGGAATGGACGCGCCATTCGCCATCGGCACCAATACCTCGTGCGCGATGCTTTGCGGATCGGACCGGATGGCGCGCGGATAACGCAGGTTGACGGCGTAGCGCTCGCGGCCCTCTACCGTGGTGGTGATGGTTTCGGCCCCCAATGCCGACGCGATGACGCGCTGCACGTCGCCGACCATCAGGCCGTAACGGGCGAGCTGCTCGCGGTCGGGCGTGATCTCCAGATAGTTGCCGCCGTTGATCCGCTCGGCGAATGCGCTGGAGGTACCCGGCACATTGCGCAGCACCGCCTCAATTTTTCGCGCGGTGTCCTCCATCTGCTTCAGGTCCGTACCGAACACTTTTACACCCACCGGCGTGCGGATGCCGGTCGCCAGCATGTCGATGCGGGCCTTGATCGGTTGCGTCCAGGCGTTCGAGACGCCCGGAAACTGCAGGGACCTGTCCATCTCGGCCACCAGCTTGTCGGTGGTCATCCCTGGGCGCCACTCGGCTTCAGGTTTCAGGTTGATGATGGTCTCGGTCATCTCGGTCGGGGCCGGATCGGTGGCCGTTCCCGCGCGGCCGGCCTTGCCCCACACTGAGGCGACCTCGGGGAAGGATTTTATGATTTTGTCCTGGGTCTGAAGAAGTTCCCCGGCCTTGGTGATGGACAGGCCCGGTAGCGTCACCGGCATATAGAACAGCGTCCCCTCATTCAGCGTCGGCATGAACTCCGAGCCGAGTTGCATGGCGGGCCAGACGCTGGCGCCGAGCACCAGTACCGCGACGGCGATGGTGAACCAGCGCGCCGCCAGTACGCCCTTGATGATCGGCCGGTAGAGCCAGATCAGCAACCGGTTCAGCGGGTTCTTCTGCTCCGGGACGATGCGTCCACGCACAAATAGCATCATCAGCGCCGGCACCAGCGTCACCGACAGCAGCGCCGCCGCCGCCATGGAGAACGACTTGGTGAAGGCGAGCGGATGGAACAGCCGGCCCTCCTGGGCCTCCAGCGCGAAGATCGGCAGGAACGACACGGTGATGATCAGTAGCGAGAAGAACAGCGCCGGGCCGACCTCGACAGCGGCCTCGATCAGCACGTCCACGCGCGGCTTATCGGGCGGCGCATGCTCCAGCCGTTTGTGCGCGTTCTCGATCATGACAATGGCCGCGTCGACCATGGCGCCGATGGCGATGGCGATGCCGCCAAGACTCATGATGTTGGAGGAGAGGCCGAGCGCATACATCAGGATGTAGGCGATCAGGATGCCCAGCGGCAGCGTCAGGATGGCGACCAGCGCGCTGCGGAAATGCATCAGGAACAGCATGCAGACCAGCGCGACGATGATGCTCTCTTCCAGCAGCGTCTGTTTCAGAGTGCCGATGGCGCGGTTGATCAGATCGGAGCGGTCGTAGACGGTGAGGATTTCGGTGCCACTTGGCAGGCTCTTGGCGATCTCGGCGATACGCGCCTTGACGTTCTCGATCACGGTCAGCGCATTGGCGCCGAAGCGCTGCACAGCAATGCCGCTGGCGACCTCGCCCTCACCATTCAGCTCGGCGATGCCGCGCCGCTCGTCCGGCGCCAGTTCGACACGGGCCACATCGCGCAACAGCACCGGCGTGCCGCCGCTAGCCTTCAGGACGATCAGTTCAAGATCGGAAATGCCCTTGATCAGCCCGCGCCCGCGCACGGCGAACTCAGTCTCGGACATTTCTATCGTTCGTCCGCCGACGTCCATATTGCTGTCGCGGATGGCGTCGCGCACCTTGTCGAGGCCGATGCCATAGCTTCTCAGCCGCTGCGGATCGACGACCACGGAGTATTGTTTCACGAAGCCGCCGACGCTGGCGACTTCCGCGACCCCCTCGGCCTTGGCGAGCGCAAAGCGGATGCTCCAATCCTGCGTGGAGCGCGTTTCGGCGAGCGTGCGGCCAGTGCCACGCACAGCGTACTGATAAACCCAACCGACGCCGGTCGCGTCCGGCCCGAGCGTCGGCGTGATGCCGGCAGGCAGATTGCGAGCGGCGGCGCTCAGATACTCGAGCACGCGCGAGCGCGCCCAGTAGATGTCGGTGCCGTCCTCGAAGATGACGTAGACGAACGAAACCCCGAAGAACGAGAAGCCGCGCACCACGCGCGATTTCGGCACCGACAGCATGGCCGTGGTGAGCGGATAAGTGACCTGGTTCTCGACCACCTGCGGGGCCTGGCCGGAATACTCCGTGTAGATGATGACCTGCGTGTCGGAGAGATCCGGGATGGCGTCGAGCGGGACTTTTGTCACGGCAAAGACGCCAAGCGCCGCCAGGAAGATCGAACCCAGGAACACCAGCATCAGATTGCGCGCCGACCATCGGATAACGGCGGCGATCATGGCTTGACCTCGGCGGCGTTTGCAGCGCCGTTCGAGGCTTGCGGTTCGGGCGCGGGCGCCGCTGGCTCGCTCGCCTTGGGTTCGGCCGTGAAGGCAGCCAGCGCCGCGCGCAGATTGCTCTCGGCATCGATCAGGAAGTTGGCGGCGGTGACGATCCTGTCGCCGGCCACCAGGCCCTTTTTCACCGCGACCATGCCATCGCCACGCTCCCCGAGCGTCAGGTCGCGCGGCTCGAACCTGCCGTCGCCCTTGTCGAGGATCACGACCTGCCTGCCGCCGCTGTCGATGATGGCGTCGACCGGAACCGCCAGCACCTGGGCATCGCCCGAGCTGGCGTCGATGGTAACGTCCGCATACATATCCGGCCGGAAGCGCCCGTCGGGGTTGGCAAGATCGATGCGGACCTGCGCCGTACGCGTCTCGGCATTGAGGTGCGGATAGATGAAAGAGACTTCGCCGATGACAGGCTGGCCTGGCGTGGCGCGAAACATGAGCGTCGCCTTGCTCCCGATGCGGACCTTATCGGCGTCCTGCTCGGCGACGTCCGCGATCACCCACAATTTTGTATGGTCTGCGATTTTGAACAAGGCTCGCCCGGGCTCGGCCCGCTCACCTTCGATCACCATCTTCTCAACCACGACGCCGCTGACCGGGCTCGGCCATTCGATGTTGGCCGGCACCGCACCCTTGGCGCCGATCTTGCGGATATGGCTCTCGGGCACGCCGAGGTTTTCCAGACGGCGCAACGCTCCGTCCACCCCCGGTCCAGACTTGGCGCCGCTGCCGATCATCGCCACCTGGTAGAGCGCTTCGGCGTTCAGCACCTCCTGGCTGAACAGCCGGAACAGCGGCTCGCCCTGTTTGATGTGCTGGCCAACCGCATTGACGTAGAGCTTGTCGATGTAGCCATCGACGCGCAGCGTGATCATGCGCAGGGTGCGCTCATCGATCATGACTTTTCCAGGCGCGCGGATCGGCAGCACCAGTTTGCGCGGCTCGACAATCGCGGTACGCACGCCAGAGCGCTGCACCTTATCCAGGCTGATCCTGACCGTCTTGGCGTCGTCCGGCGAGGCCGCGCCGTCGTCCTCATAGACGGGGATATAGTCCATCCCCATCGAATCCTTCTTGGGCGACGGCGAGGTGTCTGGCGCGCCCATCGGGTTGCGGTAGTAGAGGATTTTCTTGGACTGAGGCGGCGGCGCTGCGTCCTCGACGTAGACGGGGATATAGTCCATCCCCATGGAGTCTTTCTTGGGGACCGGCGACGTATCGGGCGCACCCATGGGATTGCGGTAATAGAGGATCTGTTTCGGCGCTGGCGCGACGGTGCTGTTCGGGCTCGCCACGGCGCCTGCGCCGCGCCACTGCGCCAGCAGCGCCTTGGACTCGGGCCAAGCGCCGGTGCCAAGGCGCGATCCAACGGCCAGGGACACAGCAACAGTCAGGCCGACGCCGAGCGTCAGCAGCCACGATTTGGCTAGCATGTTCGATAGTCCTTCAGATCCCAAGCCGCACTGCGGCGGCGGACATGATCGATAGGCCGGCCACACGAGCCGCTCCAATTGCGATCAAGCGCTATTTGTCTGGAATCAGGTTCGAGGCACGGGCGGATCGAGGCCCTGCTCGATGCTATCGGGGGTCAAGGGCACGGTCAGCACATGGACAAAGCGTGGAGCCCCGTCCCTGACGGTCAAGATCAGGCCGGAATAGATGCCGACCTCGGCCGCCACCGTCGCGCAAGCGACCATGCAGCTCTTTGGCACCTGCTTACATGGACAGGACTGCCCGGCCTTGCCCGCACAACCGAACGCGGCCATGGCTTGCGCGGTACCGGCGCCCCCAAGCGGCGCCAGCATAACCGAAAAAGCCAAAACGAATGCAATCCAGAAGCGCATGGACCTTCCACCGGCATGAACCTGACAACATATCGTACAGAGGTGGACACTTCGTCAACCTCAAGGGCGGTCACGAGTTCGCGAGGCCAAAGGCTTGACTTCACGACGACTGGCGTGCTTGTCCGGCGGCATCAAAGTCACTTTGGACCCTTTCCACATGACCACCGCATTTCTATTTCCCGGGCAGGGCAGCCAGGCCGTCGGCATGGGCAAGGCACTCGCCGACGCTTTCCCCGAGGCGCGCGCCGTCTTTCGGGAAGTCGACGATGCCTTGTCCGAGAACCTGTCGCAGACCATTTGGCAAGGTCCGGCCGAACAACTCACTCTCACCGCGAACGCACAACCGGCACTGATGGCGGTGTCGATGGCCGTCATGCGGGTGCTGGAAGCCAAAGGCGTCAGCCTCGAGAAGCAGGTCGCTTGCGTCGCGGGCCATTCGCTCGGCGAGTATTCGGCCCTGGCAGCTGCCGGGGCACTGTCGCTGGCGGATACCGCGCGACTGCTGCGGCTGCGCGGCAGGGCTATGCAGGCTGCGGTGCCAGTTGGTCAGGGGGCGATGGCGGCTCTGCTTGGCATCGACGCTGAAGGCGCACATCGGGCGGTCGCCGAGGCGGCACAAGGCGATGTCTGCCAGGTCGCCAACGATAACGATCCGGGCCAGGTTGTGATCAGCGGCAACAAGGCTGCCGTCGAGCGGGCCGGCGAAATTGCCAAGAAATTCGGCGCAAAGCGCGCCATGATGCTGAATGTCAGTGCGCCGTTCCATTGTGCGCTGATGCAACCTGCCGCCGACGCCATGCAGATCGCCTTGGCGGCTGTCACCATTCACCGCCCTACTGTGCCGGTGATCGCCAACGTCCTGGCCGGGCCCGTGAGCGATCCCGACGAGATCCGCAAACGGCTGGTCGAGCAGGTGACGGGCACAGTGCGCTGGCGCGAATCAGTCGCACATATGGCAGCGGCGGGGGTCACCCAGGTTTACGAGATCGGTGCCGGCAAGGTCCTGTGTGGCCTGGCCAAGCGCATCGTCGTGACACTTGAAGCCAGGCCCATCGGCACACCCGAAGATATCGACGCCGTTATCGCGGCGCTTTCCACGAAGTAATTGAGAGACCATTCAATGTTCGAATTCGATCTGACCGGGCGCGGTGCGCTGGTGACGGGCGCCTCAGGCGGCATCGGCGAGGCCATTGCGCGGGCGCTGCACGCCAAGGGCGCGACCGTCGCCCTCTCCGGCACCAAGCGTGACAAACTGGATGCACTGGCCGCAAGTCTGGGCAGCCGCGTGCATGTCACGGCGTGCGATCTTTCGGACCGGGCGGCGGTTGGCAAACTCGCGGGCGAAGCCGAAAAGGCGCTGGGCGGCCTCGACATCCTGGTCAACAATGCCGGCGTGACCAAGGACAACTTGTTCATGATGATGAAGGACGACGAGTGGGACAAGGTGATCGGGGTCAACCTGACCTCGGCCTTCATCCTCATCAAGGGTGCGGTGCGCGGCATGATGCGGCGCAAATACGGGCGTATCATCAACATCGCCTCGATCAGCGGCATCATCGGCAATCCCGGCCAGGCCAACTACTCGGCCTCCAAGGCCGGGCTGATCGGCATGACCAAGTCGATGGCACGCGAAGTGGCCTCACGCGGCATTACGGCCAACTGCATCGCGCCCGGTTTCATCAAGACAGCCATGACCGATGCCTTGAATGAAAAGCAGATCGAGCAGATCGCCCAGCACATTCCTAGCGGCGCCTTCGGAGCACCCGACGATATCGCGGCGGCAGCGGTGTTCCTGGCCAGCAGCGAGGCGCGTTACATCACCGGCCAGACCATTCACGTCAATGGCGGCATGGTCATGATCTGAGCGGAATATGTCGCAGCTGTAAGGGCATAAAGCTGGGGACAGCGGCCCGAAACGGCAGGTTGGGCTCGCTGGTAATGCCATTTCATCTATGGTACCAGCTACCTGGTTTTTTGGGGGTAGGCGGGCCGCGCGGCGCTTCCCTGCGAGCTTGAATTTCGCGTAGGCCTTGCCAATCAGGTGGGGCGAGGCTGGCGTGCGAAGCCGAAAAGTGGCATGGCGTCAGCTGACAACAGAGAATTCCGGACCTTTACGAGGAAGCAAAATGAGCGACGTTGCAGATCGGGTGAAGAAGATTGTCATCCAGCACCTTGGTGTCGAAGCCGACAAGGTGACCGACAATGCCAGCTTCATCGACGATCTTGGCGCCGACAGCCTGGATACCGTCGAGCTGGTGATGGCGTTCGAGGAGGAGTTCGGTTGCGAAATCCCCGATGATGCCGCCGAGACTATTCTGACCGTCGGCGATGCCGTGAAGTTCCTGGAAAAGCACGCTGCCAAGTCGGCCTGAGGCCGTCGTCTTGCAAGCTGCCGGCGGCTGTCATGGCCGTTCGGCCCGATCTCACCTGAAAGAGACTTGAGTGGTTGGCATGCGGCGCGTTGTCGTGACCGGATTGGGGTTGGTCACTCCGCTTGGCTGTGGGGTGGAACCGACATGGAAACGGCTGATCGCCGGTGACAGCGGCGCGGCCCGCATCGCCACCTTCGAGGTTAGCGACCTGACCTGCCAGATCGCCTGCTCGGTACCGCGCGGCGATGGCGGCAATGGCACCTTTAACCCTGATCAGTGGATGGAGCCGAAGGAACAGCGCAAGGTCGATGATTTCATCATCTTCGCCGTGGCCGCAGCCGATCAAGCGCTGGCCGATGCCAAATGGCACCCCAAGACCGATGACGAGATGGAGCGCTCGGGTGTTCTGATCGGCTCGGGGATCGGTGGTCTCGATGGCATCGCCAAGACCAGTCTGCTGCTGCAAGAAAAGGGGCCGCGCAAGATCAGCCCGTTCTTCATTCCGGGCCGCCTGATCAATCTGGCGTCCGGCCAGGTATCGATCAAGCACAAGCTCAAGGGCCCGAACCATTCGGTCGTGACCGCCTGTTCCACCGGATCGCACGCGATCGGTGATGCCTCGCGCTTAATCATGTTTGGCGATGCCGACGTGATGGTGGCCGGTGGCGCCGAATCGCCGGTGTGCCGGATCGCCATGGCTGGCTTTGCGGCGTGCCGCGCATTGTCGACCGGGTTCAATGATCGCCCGACCCAAGCCTCGCGCCCATACGACCGGGACCGCGATGGCTTCGTGATGGGCGAGGGCGCCGGCGTGGTCGTGCTGGAGGCCCTGGAGCACGCCAAAGCGCGCGGCGCCCACATCTACGCCGAGATCACCGGCTACGGCCTGACCGGCGATGCCTATCACATCACGGCCCCGCAAGAGACCGGCGACGGCGCCTTTCGCTGCATGAAGGCTGCGCTCAAGCGTGCCGGCATCGATCCGTCCGACATCGACTATGTGAATGCGCATGGTACGTCGACACCGATGGGTGACGAGATTGAATTGGGCGCTGTTGAGCGATTATTCGGCAATTGCGCCGGCAACCTCTCAATGTCATCGACCAAGTCGGCAATCGGCCACCTCCTCGGCGCCGCTGGTGCGGTCGAGGCCGTGTTCTCGATCCTGGCCATCCGCGACAACATCGCGCCGCCGACCCTCAATCTCGATAATCCGTCCGTCACGACCGCAATCGATCTGGTGCCGAAACAGGCGCGCAAACGGCAGATCGATACCGTGTTGAGCAACTCGTTCGGGTTCGGCGGCACCAATGCGTCATTGGTCATGCAACGTTATGTCGCCTGACGTCGGTGCCCTGCCTGTTCCGACGCGACGACGTGTCCCCCGCCGTTGAACCCGCCTTTCGCCATATTTACCCGTGAGGACTCAGGTCCTAGAGCTGCGGACAGGGACTGAGATGCGACGCAAGTCGGGCCAACAGGAACCGGATTGGATGTCAGCATCGGCAGCAAAGCCGGTGACGGCGCGCGCACGCGCCCAGCAGCCGCGCAGCCCGAGTGAATTGTTGGAACCGGCCCGCGCACCGGGCGCACCGCGTCAGCGTGGCCGGGCCAAGGTCAAGGGTGGTGGTCCGCGCCGTGGCGCGATCACCCTGCTCAACAGCACTTTGACAGTCCTCATGGTGCTGGGTCTGCTGACTGGCGGCTCCGGCTACGCCATGAAATATGCCTTCGAGCAGCCCGGTCCCCTCGACCATTCGGCCATGGTTGTCATCCCGCCGGGCGTGGGCGTGCGCGGCATTGCCACCCAATTGCAGCGCGAAGGCGTGATCAGCGACAGCCGCATCCTGTTGGCCGGCATCTATTGGGCCTCGCTGAAAAGCTACTTCACCGGTGGCAAGCCACCAAACTTGAAAGCGGGCGAGTACCAGATCGGCAAGTCGGCCAGCATGCGCCAGGTGATCGATACACTGGTCGATGGCAAGGCCGTACTGGCGCAGGTGAAAGTGCCCGAAGGTTTGACCAGCTATCAGATCGTCACGCTGCTGAACGCCCAACACGATCTGACCGGTGAGATCACAGAAATCCCGACCGAAGGCAGCCTGTTGCCGGAAACCTACAAATTCGCGCGCGGCACCGAGCGCAAGGATGTCATCGCGCGGATGCAAAACGACGCCAAGAAGTTCGTGGCCAAACAATGGGAGACGCGTTCCGACCGGGTTCCGTTCAAAACCGTCGAAGAAGCGATCATTCTGGCCTCAATCGTCGAAAAAGAAGCCCGCAACGAACGTGACCGTGTCGCCGGCGTATTCTACAACCGGCTCGCCAAGCATATGCGCTTGCAGAGCGATCCGACGATCATCTACGTCCTCACCGGCGGCAAGGGTTCGTTGGGTCGAGGGATCACAAAGACCGAGATCGAGGCCAAGAACGAATACAACACCTATCAGATCGAGGGGCTGACCCCGACGCCGATCTGCAACCCTGGGCGCGCCGCGATCGAGGCGGTGCTGAATCCCGCTAGCACCGATGACCTGTTCTTCGTTGCCGATGGCACCGGCAATCATGCCTTTGCGGCCACCATCCGCGATCACCAGAACAATGTGAAGCGCTGGCGGCAAGTCGAGCGCGAGGCAAAGGCCAAAGCTGCTGCCGATGCAGCCAGCCCAGATCAGACCGCCGGTCCCGGTGTCGCGCTTGAGATGCCCGGCGTGACCGTGGACAATGGACAGGCCGCAGCGGCGACACCAGCCGGCGCATCGCCTGCTGCCATCCAGGCGAACCCGGAGGATGTGACCGGCGTAACGGCCGCTGCCGCCATCGGCGAAATCGATCCGGCTCCCGCGCCGCCCTCCAAGAGCGTCCCGCCCAAGGCCACGATCGCCACCGCCAAAGCGCCAGCGGTAGCTGCAACCGATGCCACGCCGTCCTTGACCCCCACGGCAGCGACCGTCGACGCCAAGGCGGCCACGCCCGCCAAACGCAAGAAGACCAAGCCAAAGGTTCCGTGAGCAAATCAGCCTCCGCATTGCGACAAACCGTTCGCCTAGTCTAAGGTCCGGCGGACCGCGGGGCCCAGCCCTGCCGAACGGAAGGACGCGTCGCAGCCAATGCCCCTGAAAAGCATGACTGGATTTGCGCGCAGCCAAGGCGCACTTGGCAGCGCGACGTGGCAATGGGAGGTGCGCAGTGTCAACGGCAAGTCGCTCGACATCCGGTTGCGTCTGCCGCCAGGCTGCGAGGCTATCGACGGCCCAGGCCGCGAGCTGTGCAGCAAGAAACTCAATCGCGGCAGTCTGTCGGCATCCCTGACCCTGACCCGGCAGGGTACCGCCACAGTCATTCGCCTGAACGAAGCCGCGCTTGCCCAAGTCAGCCTGGCCGTGACGCGCGCCGGCGAACTCTGCAAAGCCGCCCCGCCGACACTCGATGGCATCTTGGCCTTGCGCGGCGTGCTCGAAGTGGTCGAGGGCGAGGAACCCGAGGGCGAACAAGCGGCCCGCAACACCGCCATTCTTGCCAGCCTCTCAGCCGGGCTTGACACGCTGGTCGCCGATCGCGGCCGTGAGGGCGAACGGCTCACACGCACCTTCGGGACCCAGATCGACGAGATCGAGAGTTTGACTCTGGCTGCCGAGCGCTCGCCCCAGCGCACTCCCGAGCGCATCGCGATGCGGTTGCGTGAGCAGCTCGAACGGCTGTTCGCCGCCAGTAGCCAGCTCGATACCGAGCGGCTGCATCAAGAAGCGATGTTGATGGCCGTGAAGGCCGACGTCGAAGAAGAAGTGCAGCGTCTGAAGTCGCATATTTCCGAGGCGCGAAGCTTGATAAGCTCCAACGATCCGGTTGGCCGCAAGCTCGATTTCCTCACCCAGGAGTTCTTTCGAGAAGCCAACACTCTGTGCTCGAAGGCGATCGATGTCGAGGTCACGCGCATTGGACTTGGTCTGAAGGCCGTGATTGATCAATTGCGCGAGCAGGTCCAGAATATCGAGTGAATACCGATGCCTTTGACCATCAAACGACGAGGAGTGATGTTCGTGCTGTCCTCGCCCTCCGGCGCGGGCAAGACGACCTTGTCACACATGCTCATGGCAGCCGATCGCGAGGTTGAGTTTTCGGTCTCGGTGACGACCAGGGCCAAACGCCCCGGAGAGCGCGACGGCATCGACTATCATTTCATCGATGCCGTCGAGTTCGAGCGGCGTGTGGCGGCCAAGGAACTGCTGGAATGGGCCGAGGTGTTTGGCAACCGTTACGGCACGCCGCGCACGCCGGTCGAGACCGCGCTAGCCGCTGGCCGCGATGTGCTGTTCGACATCGATTGGCAGGGCACGCAACAATTACGCGCATCCTGCGCTTCCGATCTCGCCACCGTGTTCATCCTGCCTCCATCGGGCGAAGCGCTGAAGCAGCGCCTGCTCAAGCGCGGTCAAGATAGCGGCGACGTGGTGGCCGGGCGCATGTCGAAGGCCGCCAGCGAGATCAGCCATTGGCCCGAATATGACTATGTGTTCGTCAACGAGGACCTCGATGCCAGTCTCGTCACCGTGCGCTCGATCCTGGCCGCCGAGCGCTTGCGGCGTGAGCGGCGTGTGGAGGATTTGACGGCCTTGGTAGCACGATTGGATCAAGAGTTGATCGGCCTGGCGGGCACCAAATAGCCAGCGGTCAGGCGGCATCCAATGCAATCGCCAGCCGAGCGAACTGCTCAACGGTGAGTTCTTCGGCCCGCGCCTCGGGATTGATGCCAGCTTGATTGAGCAGGCCTTCGGCATCGGCCGCTATCTGTTTCAAGCTGGAGCGCAGCATCTTGCGGCGCTGGCCGAAGGCGGCGGCGGTGACGGTTTCGAGGGTTTTGCGCCGGCAGGCTGGGACGGGGGTGGCGATCGGCTCGAAGCGCACCAAGGATGACGAGACCTTGGGTTGCGGCGTGAAAGCTTCAGGCGCGAGATGGAAGGCGATGCGCGGCTTCGTCAGCCATTGCGATAACACCGACAAGCGGCCGTAGGTCTTGCTGCCGGGCACCGCGACGATGCGCTCGGCGACCTCGCGCTGGAACATCAGCGTCATGTTCTGATACCAGGGTGGCCAGGGGTCGCAGGTGAGCCAGCCGATCAACAGCTGCGAGGCCACTGAATAGGGAAGGTTGCCGACGATCAACTTGGGGCCCGGCGGCAGCCGCGCTGGATCGAGCCGAGTTGCGTCCTCGAGCAGGATCTCCATGCGGCCGGGATAGTGCGCTGCGATTTGCTCCAGGGCGGGGATGCAGCGCGCGTCGCGCTCGATCACGATCAGCCGCTCGGCCCCTTCGGCCAGCAGCGCGCGCGTGAGGCCGCCTGGGCCGGGGCCGATCTCCACTACCGTACGGCCGGCAAAAGGTCCGGCAGCACGGGCGATGCGGCCGGTCAGGTTAAGGTCCAGGATGAAGTTCTGGCTCAGCGCCTTGCGAGCATTCAAACCGTGCTCACGGATTACGTCGCGTAGCGGCGGCAAGCCATCTGGGCTCATGCAACTTGTCCGGATCGTCGGCGCTTGGCCATGTCTGCGGCCAAGCGAAGGGCAGCCACGAAGCTGTTTGCGGAGGCCGTGCCGGCGCCTGCGATATTGAACGCCGTCCCGTGATCGGGCGAAGTGCGAACGAACGGCAGGCCGAGTGTGACGTTGACCCCGGTATCGAACGCGAGGGTCTTGATCGGGATCAGTCCTTGGTCGTGATACATCGCCAGCGCGGCATCATAGTTGGCGCGGGCGGCGGCGTGGAACAGAGTGTCGGCTGGATGGGGCCCGGTGACGCTATGCCCTTCGGCTCGCAAAGCCTCGACGGCGGGTCGAATGATGGCCTCGTCCTCGCTGCCCATCAGGCCATTCTCGCCGGCATGGGGGTTGAGACCGCAGACCGCCAGTCTCGGGTTCGCGATGCCGAAATCAGCCACCAGTGCTGCCAGCGTGGTGCGGGCTGTCACGATGATCAACTCGGCCGTCAGTAGGGCCGGAACCTTGGCCAAGGCGACGTGAACCGTCACCGGCACGACTTTCAACTCAGACGCTGCCAACATCATCACGGGCGCTGCGCTGACAGCCCAGTAGCGCAGCGCCAGTTCGCCCAGAAACTCGGTATGGCCGGGGTGCGGGAAGCCCGCGTTCTGCAGCACATGTTTGGCAATTGGGTTGGTCACTATTGCTGAGGCGACGCCGCTGCGAACCAGTTCGGTGGCCAGCTCGATTGAACGAATGGTCGCGGCAGCATTTGCCGAGTTTGGTCGCCCCGGTTCGACGCTAACAGCACAGCGGACCGGCAGCACACAAACGATACCGGGATCATTCTCACCCGCCTCCGATGCCGTCTTTAGCCGCCGTACCTCGATCCGCAGGCCAAGCTTTGTGGCACGTTCGGCAACGGCATCGGCATCGGCCAGCATAACCCAGGCGGGCAAACTTGCCGCGTCGGGCCTGACTGCTGTGGCAAGCGCGATATCCAACCCAATCCCGGCCGGGTCGCCCATCGTCACCGCCAGCGGCGGCGTCTGGTCACTCTGAGCCACAGCGTCGGGTCAGTTGGAAGCCGTTGCGTGGCTCGATCGAGGCTGCCGCGCACAGATCGCTCAGCACGCCCTTGGACATGGCCTCGAATTTCTGCTGTTCGATCTTGTTGCGCGCCAGGGTTTTGGCGCCCTCGCCCTGCGCGGCGGTGGTGCGCTCGCACACGCCGTAGATCTCAATGCCGTTCTTGGTCAGGATCGGCGGCGGCACCGTGCCGGCTTCGGCACTAGCAAGGATCGGCCGCACCTCCGTGCTTAGACTTTCCGGTTTGACACTGCCGAGGTCCTCGAAACGGGCACCTGGGGTCTGCTTGGCGATCTGGGCCAGATTATTGCAAGGCTTGGCTTGCTCGCGCAACTTGTCGGCGGTCGCATAGCCGCTGACCGAAGCGGCGGCATCCGACGTCTTGACCGGGATGATGATGCGCTGCAGCTTCAACTCGACCGCTCCGGCGTCGGCCCTCGTGCTGCCGACGGCCGATGCAACTTCTTGGTCCAGCTCGGTCTGGCCAACGATGATCTGGCCGCGAAAACGCTGGCTGAGCACGCGCTGCCAGGACATTTGGGTGCGGATACGCTCGCGGAAGGCGCGTGGGGACACACCGGTCGACCCGATTGCGGCCTCGAATTCCTTAACGCTCTTTTTATTGCGTTTGGCCAACTCACCCATGGTCGCATTCAATTCTTCGTCGCTGGCGAGCAGGCTGAGCCGTTTGGCCTCGCTGCGCTGCAGGCTTTCATTGACCAGCTGTTCGATAGCTTTGTCGCGCAAGCCCGGGCGGGCCTCTCCGATAGCCTGTTGCCTGAGACCTTCGACGAACTGCTTTTGCAGCGCCACCACTTCTTCCTTGCTCTTGGGATTGTGAGCCATGGCAAAGGCCTTGAAACGTTCCTGGATGTTCGGGGCCTTCAACTTGGCCTGCAGGCGCTGCTGCCAGCCTCCGCCGTCGAGTGCCAACAGTTTGACACGCTGGTCGATGGTGAAGGCGGTGATGGGGACGTCGTTGACGACAACATAGATGGTGGCGCCGGTATCGCCCTTGGCGGCATCGACAGGCGCCGCCTTACCGGCTGCAAAACTGGGAGCTAGACACCACAGCAACGCAGCAATAACAGTGCCGGTCAGACTGGGGATGTGGGCGCGCGTCAGCATAGCTTCGATGATCTTTCCGCTCCGGAATCGTCCTGGCGCACCTTACGGCGTTCTTCTTGGACATGCAGCATGCTTTCCACAGCCTTGCAGCGCAATCATGGCACAGCGTGGTCGGTCTGCCTGGGATGGCTCAGGTAGCCGGATGCCGGCACTCTGGGAGTTGCGAAACTACGCGGAGCCATAACTCAACTTTCCCGGGACGGTGGGAATGAAGAATTGCTGGGTTCACGCCAGAATGATCGTATGTGAAAGTACGCTAGGTTGGCGTCAAGGCCCGGCGTTGGAGGTCGCAACGCCGCCGCCCAGCGCGTCGGTCTTGACGGTGGCGCCGCCGAGATATTTCAAATCGACGCGGAACACCAGGGTCTTATCGGGCTGCACGTCCTTGTCGGTGATGTAGGACTCCGAGTAGGTCACCGAAACGCCAACGCAATCTTCGGCGGTCGAATACTTGAGACCGAGTGAGTCCGTCACCAAGGCTTTGGTGTCAATATTGTAGCGCGCAGACGCAAGTGCGCTCCAGGTCTTGGTCAGCTGCAAACTGGCGCTCGACAGGATTTCCTGGTTCTCGAACAGCGTACCGGTCTGATCGCGCGATCGCTGCAACGCGTAATTGGCAGCAACGCTCAATGGGCCAGCGGTGAATGAAGTTGACAGGTCCTCGCGCCGCAGCTCGAAGGTGTCGCTATCAAAGCGCGACTGCGAAATGAAGCGCAGATTTGAGTTCGGCTCAAGATAAAGCCCGGCGACATAATCGGAGCGGGCCTTTTCGAGACCAGTGCGGCCGGCGAACGGGTTCGCACCTGCCAGCTGGAAACTTTCACCCAGGACCGCGCGCAGGTGGCCGCCGTTGTTGGCCTGCGCGGTGTATTGCACGCCAATATTGGCGCGCGTGCCGGTTTCGATCCGGTCATAGCCTGAGAATTTGTCCAGATCGAACAACAGCGTGTCGTCAAACACGAGGCTCTGAGCGTCCTCGTTCGGCAGCGCGCCCTGTGCGATGGTGTCGGGCCGAAACAGGACTTGCCCGATTGGCTCAAGTACCTGCGAGCCCCAGCTGGCATGCGCCACAAACGGGAACTGGTACTGCAACCCAACGGTGCCGGTGGCGCGGGTCACGGTCTTGTCATAAACGACCCCCGAGCCCGTGTCGTCACTGTAGCCATTGAGTTGGTAGAGATCGCCACGTCCCGATAGGAACGGAGTAAAGATCTGACCGAGGCTATCGATAATCTGGCTGCGCCAGTTGGCCTGAGCGATCAGCCGCCCATCTGAGGTCGCGATCGGTTGCGCGTTCGCTCCGGTCCGCAGGCTCGCATCAATCGAACCGCGGGTCAGCTCCAGCGCATTGGCATCGAAGCTGAACTCGCCGCCGAAGATTGGCGTTCCGGCCACATAGTGATAATCGACACTTGGCAGTGCTTCCGACCCGGCCAGCTGCGTGTCAGTCGCCAGCAGGCCGCCGAAATGGAACAGATAGGCGCCGAAATAGTCACGGTCGCTCTGCCCCACCAGATGGGCTTCCGACACTCGGTTGGTGGTCAGGACGCTGTCGAGTTTATAGAAGCGTCGAAACGTATCATCAGTCTCGAGGGTCGCGTTCCAACCGGTGTTCCACCACGAACCCAGCGCGAAATCGCCCTGGCTTACGATGCTGCCGCGGAATTTGCTGTCGGTCGGCGAACCGGCGGGAGACTCAGACTCCTGAATGCCCGCCAGATCAAACTTGAATGTGCCATTGGCCAGACGCTGCCGGTAGGTCGCCTTGGCCAATAAGCCGCGCTTGGACATGACCATTGGGTTCAGTGTCAGGTCGGCGCTGGGCGAAATGGCCCAGAAATACGGGATCTCTGCGGTGTAGCCGAGATCGCTGGCATAGCCGGTGGCGGGAGCCAAGAAGCCAGTGCGGCGCTTGACCGACGGATCGGGGGCATAGAAATACGGAATATAGGCGACCGGAACACCGTAGACATCGAAGAACGCGTTCTCGAAGTAGACGTTGCTCTCGCTCTGCACATGCGTGATGCGCTGGGCGCGGATGCGCCAGATCGGCGGTGCATTGGGGTTCTCGCGGCACGGCTTGCACGGCGTGAATACGCCGTTTTCGAACACGGTGGTCTCGCCTTCGGTGCGGGTAGCCTTGCTGGCGGCGATTCGCACGTCATCCTGCGTGACGACACGCAGCGAACCGATGAAGCCATCACGCAGATCGTCGCTGAGCGTGATCTGATCGGCGGTGATCACCGAGCCGTTCGGTTCCTTGATGCGCACATTGCCCGAGGCTGCCAGCGTATTGGCGGCCTGATCGTAGATGACCTTGTCGGCCAGCAGCGCATAATTGTTGTAGTAGATCTCGACGTGGCCCTCGGCCGTCACTTTGTTGTGCTGGTTGTCGTAGACCAGATTGTCGGCCTGCAGCAGCATCGGCTTGGTGCGATCGACCTTGGCATTGGCGGTGCCGGTGTTGCCGATCACATTGTCAAGCAGATGGTCATCCACTTTCTGTTGGGCGAAGGCGGCCTGATTGGCGGAACCCGCGAGAGTGCAGACAAGCACGCACAGGGCCGCGAGGTGGCACAAAGCCCCCTTCGCGACGCCTTTAGCGCGCCGTTGCATCATCCCCCGGACCACCACTAACCGTCCTCCTGGTGCAAGAGAACAGTAACTGACGCGAAGCCGCCGATCGCCACCGGTGCAAGCACCGAGGCCATCGACGAGCACAAGCCAGCTACCCCCATTTGGCGGGACACTTCCGCCAGCACGAAAAATCCAAAGCCGAACACCAGCCCTCCGATGACCTTAGTTTGGATTTTGCCGAACCGGAAGGTCCGCAATGCCACAGTGCCTGCCAAAAGCACCATGATCGCGAACTGAATTGGGCGCATCAGCAGGCTGGCATATTGCACGCGGAAGGCTTTGGCCGGTAATCCGGCCCGCTCGGCCAGGGCGATCAGCGCGGGCAGCTCCCAGAACGAGACCGACAATTCGGATCCCAGTGACTGGCCAACCTCGGTGGGGGTGAGGTAGGTGCTGACTTGGTAATTATCGAAACGCTCGGGTAAGGAGCGCGGCCGCTCGACTACCACATTCACCAGATCCCAATAACCATCCTTGAGTTCGGCGTGCTGGGCCTCCAGATGCTCGACAAAGGCTCCGCGACGATCAAACTGAATGATCTCAACCCCGCCCAAGCTGCGCCCCTGATTGGCTGCTGCCGTGGCCGCCATCACAGATGAACCATCGACGCCGTCTTGCCGTAACCACTGGCCGGTGGTGCCGCCGCTCAACAGGCTGGTCTTTTCGCCAAAGGCGCTTGAATAGGCCCGCTCGGACGCTGCCCGGGCGGCGGAGGCCATGGGATTGTAGAGCATGTTGCTGAGCAGCCCCAAAGCCAGCGCGACGGCGAGCCCCGGCATCAGGAATTGCCACACTGACATGCCGGCAGCCCTTGTGACCACGATTTCGGCGCTGCGATTGAGCATCAAAAAGGCGCCGATGGTGCCCGACAGAATCGCAAACGGCATGGTCAGTTCGGCAAACGCCGGCAAGCGCAACAGCACCACCCATAGGATCGATCCCATCGGTACCGAGCCGGTACGGCCGGCGATACGTAGCAGTTCCACCAGGTCGATCATGAAAATCAAGACCAGACAGAGCGTGAACACGCTGCCGATGGTCAATAGCACGCGCTTGGCGATATAGCGCGGCATGATGCCGAACAAGCTCATGAGGCGCTCCTTGCTCGCTGCGCCCAGCGCGGCATCGGCAGGCGAGCGAACTGGGCGGCCACTGCGTCGGACAGGGTTTCCAGAAAACGAATGAACGGAGTCGCAAAATTGGGCGCCCAGAGCGAAACCGCGACCACGCCGAGGCCGAACAGCGGCAAGCCATAAACCAGGAAAATCGCCGACGCCTGCGAGACGAACATGTTCTGCGCCGCGATCCCTCCCAGCTTCAAGCCAGCAGCCAAGCCGAAGGCCGCCACCTGCGCACGGGTGCGCCCTTGTCGCGTGGTGCGGGCTTGGCCAAGAAAGGCAACCACGATCGCGACAATGACGAACGGATATAGCAGATCAACAAAGCGCTGATGCAACTCAGCCCGGTAACTGCCCGGATTCATCTTGAAATAGGGCTCCTTGACGTCCGGATAGAGCAACTCCTGGATGTAGCGGGCATGCGGCTTGGGTCCTTCGGCGCGGCCCTGCTCGCTAATGGTTGACAGATCCAGCACATAACTTTCGAACTCGATGATGCTGGCCGGTTCCCCAACCGTGCGGCGGACGATCTGGCCGTCGCGCAGGATCAGGTAGTTTTTCTCGCCGCGCTTCTTGATGTCACCGTTGTCGGCAAGATATGTCATCGCCTCGGTCTTGGAGCGCGTATCGCTGAGGATCAGCCCTTTAAGGTGTCCATCACGGTCGCGCTCGCGGATATGAAAGGTCAGGCCATCTTCGGGACTGGCGAATTGGCCGGGCTGGAGAACCTGCGCGATCAGGTCAGTCCGCACCTTGTTGGCGACGTCGTTGAGGGCGTTGAGGCTCCAAGGATTGATGAAGAAATTGGCCAGGAAAAGCCATCCGGCCACCAGCAGGGCAAGCACCATCAAGGGCTGGGCAATGCGCCAGACAGTGGCCCCGGCGGCGGTCAGGACGATCAGCTCGCTGTCGCCATTCATCCGGTTGAGGGTATGCAACACGGCAATCAACAGCGCTATCGGCGAAATAATGGTGAGGATGTCCGGCAGCACCAGCGCCGTCAGCTCAAGGAATATGACGCTGCCCTGGCCATCCGATGTCATAACGCTCAGCTGCTTCAATGCCATGGCGATCCACACCACAGCCGTCAGCGAGATCAGAATCATGATCAGGGCCGACAGTGCCTGCCGGAAGATGTAGCGGCTGAACAAATTCATGCCGGCGTATCTGCCCCATTGAATACGAGCCCTGCCCAGGCCTCGCCTGGCAGAATCAGCTCGTCGCCCCCGCTCCGCCACGCAGAATGCGAGGCCATGGTGTCATAAATTCGGCAAGTGCCGCATATTGGCTTGCAGGTCCACGCGATTTCTCCGTAACCTTGTCGCTCCGCCCTGCGATCGATCCTCGTGACCTGCGGCATCCTTTAGCCGCCGCTGTCCCTCCCGCCTCATGCTCAATTCAGCTGGAACCGCCGATGTCCGTCATGCCCGTGATTGCCTTTACCGCCTTTGAACCCGCCGCCACCAAGACCATGGCGCTGCTCGCCTATACTGCCCTTGCTCTCGGGTCGCAGGCCAAGGCTCACGACAAGGTGCTGGGCGGGCAACTGACGCGTGCCGCCACGATTGCCGGATTTACCGGCGCGCGCAAGTCGTCGCTGCAACTATTGGCGCCGGCCTCTTCCGAGCTCGAGCGGGTGATCATGATCGGTTGCGGCGATACCGAAGCCGCCGGGGAGCAGACCTGGGCCGAGGTCGGCGGCTATGCCTTCGCCCAGTTGTCGGCACGCAAGGCCGATGCCGCCACGCTGGTTGCCGAGGCTGCCAGCGGGGCGCTGGCTCCAGAGGCCGCCGCCGGAATTGGCTTTGGAGCACTGCTGCGCAGCTACACCTTTCGCAAATTCAAGACCAAGCACAAGACTGGCGAAGCGCCCCAAGATAGCCTCAACAAACTGACCATTCAGTGCAAGGACCCGGACAAGGCGGCGGTCCATTTCAAGCGTCTCAAAGCGATTGCCGAGGGCGTGTTCCTGGCTCGCGATTTGGTCAATGAGCCAGCCAACACGCTTGGTCCGGTCGAATTTGCCAGTCAGGCCGAGTCCTTGCGTAAGGTCGGAGTGACGGTCGAGGTGTTCGACGTCGAGCAGATGTCAGAGTTGAAGATGGAGGCGCTGCTGGCCGTCGGGCAAGGTAGCGCGCGGCCGTCGCGCATGGTGGTCATGCAATGGCACGGCGCAGAGAACAAGCGCGCCAAACCCGTGGCCTTCATCGGCAAGGGCGTGGTCTTCGATACCGGCGGCATTTCGATGAAGCCGGCCAAGGGCATGGAAGACATGAAAGGCGACATGGCGGGCGCGGCATGCGTCACCGGACTGATGCATGCGCTGGCCTCGCGCAAGGCGGCCGTCAACGCTGTCGGCATCATCGGCATCGTCGAGAACATGCCGTCAGGCAACGCCATGCGTCCCGGCGATATCATCGGTTCGATGTCGGGCCAGACCATCGAAGTGTTGAACACCGACGCTGAAGGGCGGCTGGTGCTGGCCGATTGTCTGCACTACGTCCAGGAGCGTTTCAAGCCCAAGGCGATGGTCAACTTGGCCACGCTAACTGGTGCCATCATGGTGGCCTTGGGCAAGGAATATGCGGGCTTGTTCAGCAACAACGACAAGCTGGCGCAATGGCTGTCGGAAGCCGGCGAGTCGGTGAGCGAGCGGCTCTGGCGCATGCCGATGGATGCGGCCTACGACAAGGAGATCGACTCTAAGAACGCCGACATGAAAAACATCGGCGGGCAGTACGGTGGCGCCATCACCGCCGCGCAGTTCATCAAGCGGTTCGTTGGCGACGTACCATGGGCCCACCTCGACATCGCCGGCGTGGCGCTCGCCTCCAACCGATCCGAGATCAGCGAAAGCTGGAGTTCGGGTTACGGCGTGCGGCTGCTCGACCGATTGGTGGCCGATCGGTATGAGGGCTGAACGCCCCCAAGGAGAGCGCATGTACCGCCGCCCGATTGTTCCGCCCGATTTCGCCGTCCCGGACGGGTTTGCCACGCCCGAGTTCGTCGCGCGCATGCTGACCATCCACGATGTCGTCAAGGACTTCGACGCGGTGATGACCAGCGTTGAACGACTGCTGGGTCTGATGGATGACAGCGGCTGGCCGGTCGGGCTGACACTCGAGGACAACCTGATCGACCTCGCCTGGCACCAGCGCGAATTCACCATCCGGCATTCCTTTGCCTACACCGTGCAGACGCCGGACCAGCGCCGGGCGCTTGGCTGCTGTTACATCAATCCTGGCTCCACGGCCGCCGCTGAAGTCGACGCGTTCTATTGGGTGCGCTCGAGTGAGGCCGCAAGCGGATTGGATCAACGACTTGGCGCAGCGTTTCGCACCTTCCTGGCGATGCGCTGGCCATTTCGTTCGGTATCGTTCCCGAGACGAGACACGTCATCTATATGAATTTACGATTTGTTTTCCTGTTTGTTTCCATAATATATATTATGCGAATTGGATCGCAGCTAAACCGAGAGGCAACCGATATACCCGGTTGGACAAAATTTACATCTTGTTAAGGGATGCGGGCTGAGCCGCCCCCCTGTCGCCTCCGTTCGGCACGCGAGTTGCTCCTTTCCCTGCCGAAGCCGCCACCGGTCGGCTGCACTCATCACGGAGAACGACACCATGGTACTCAAGACTATTATCAACCTAGAATCGGCAGTTGACCGGCGTGCCTCGCAGTTTTGAGGCTGCGGTTCAACCCTTGGGTGTGGACGCCGGCATCAGGCCGGGGCTGTTAGACGGGGTGGCGCGCGCAACTGGCGGCC
>JANLQJ010000246.1:0-5776 GCA_031367715.1 Hyphomicrobiaceae bacterium
GGAGCGAGCTGGCGCGCTGGCAGCTGTCGGACATACTGGCTCCGTTCGTGACCCATTCCTGATCGGCGACCATAGCGCCGTGACAGCTGTGGCTGTGACCTAGTACCTACTATCGCAAATCCCTGGTACGTACGACGGCCCAAAACGCTTGCCGGGCAGGAGCGCGGTCGCCGGCGATGTGGACCATCGCCAAGACCGCGCGACGCCCCCGGCAAGCGTTTTCGGCCGCCCTTCGGGTCGCCGAACCCGGGCGATCGGACGTGCCAGGGATTTGCGATAGTGGGTACTAGTTCGCCTTGGTTCCGGCTGTCGGCTTATTGGCGGTTACATCGGTCGCCGCTCCGCCTTCGACAGCAGTGGAACCTCCCGGACTGGCCACGTGCCAATTGGGAGCATGTAATTGCAGGGTACCGACATTGAAGGTGCGATGGTCGATCTCGGGCATCTCCATCTCAAACGTGACCGGCTCGGGCCGGACCGTCCAAAGGCTATCGAGGACGCCAAGGTCCTCAGGGAACGCCGCGTTCAAGATCAACTTGAACTTGTAGTTGCCGCCCTTTTGCTCGGCGATGGTCTGATCCTTTTCGTCGCCGCGCGAATAGAATAGCACGCTGTCGGACGAACTGGCTTTGCCCGGCAGGCTGATTGGTGCGTAGGGCCGGAAGGCCAGTGCGTTGGCGTTGTCGATGGTCCAGCGGCCAAAATCGCTGCTGTAGAATTTTCGCGTCGTCTTGGTGCGCGGATTCTCGACTTCGAGGTCCATGGACAACACAGTGCCGGCACGTGCGCCCAGATTGACTACCGTCACCGGGACCTCGAAGACCTCAAAGCTGCTGTTGTAGGGTTGCGAGTAGCGGATCACCGGCGGCACGAAGGCGCGCAGATCCGGACGCCGGAGCGCCGTCTCGTAGAGGCTGTAGGCCGAAAATACCAGCGCCAGCGCCGAGGCGACGGCGGTTATCACGCCTTCGCCGCCGCGCGAGGTTGCTTCGACAATATCGGTGGCGCCACCTTGCACGGCACGGCCGCGAAACATCCCCATGGTCCCATCCCTTGACCTCAACCCCGCAGCCGGTGAGAGCTAGGCTGGGCAAACAAGGCGCGATCAAGGCTGATGGTCCGCCTTTGGGAGAACAGGCGATGAGCGACCAGGACATCCGCGACGGCGAGGTTTTATTGCCGTTCGATCCGGCGCTGACGGCGGCCGACGCCAGGCTGATGTTCATCGGCCGTGTCCGCTCGCCCTGGCGCGAGCGCGCAAGCTGCCCGCACAATCTGCGCGATGCGCTGCAGCGCGGCGGCGGCGGCACGGTTGAGGTCGACGCGCCGTACCGGGCCGGCCTCGAGGGCCTGCAAGGCGCCTCGCACGTCGTACTGCTGTATTGGCTCGACCAGGCGCGCCGCGATCTGATCATGCAGCGGCCGCGGCTGTCGGGCAAGCTGAGCGGCGTGTTCGCGCTGCGCTCGCCGGTGCGGCCGAACCCGATCGGGCTGGCGGTGGTGCGGGTGCTGGGCTTGGACATCGCGGCGGGGCGGCTGGAACTGGCAGCCATCGACTGCCTGGACGGCACGCCGCTGATTGATGTCAAGCCGTATATTGTAGGTATCGACGCTGTGCCGTGATTCAAGCTCGCCCGAGTAAAGAAGATCTGGCGATCCACCCTCCCTCACCCCCGATACGCCGCAATGATGCCCAGAAAGTCCGCAGCCTTAAGGCTGGCGCCGCCGACCAGGGCGCCGTTGACGTGCGGCACAGCCATCAGCTCCTTGGCATTGGCGGGCTTGACCGAGCCGCCATAGAGGATGCGTACCGCGGCTCCCTCCGGCCCCATCAGGGCGCTCAACTTCTGGCGCAACATCGCGTGCACCTCGGCGACGTCGGACGTGCTCGCGGTCAGCCCGGTGCCGATGGCCCAGACCGGCTCATAGGCGATCACCGTGTTGGTGGCCGTTGCGCCGTTGGGCAACGAGCCCGTCAGCTGGCGCGCCACCACGTCCAGCGTCAGGCCGGACTGGCGTTGGCCGGCGGTCTCGCCGACGCAGACGATGGCCAGCAGGCCGGCCCTGAGCGCTGCCTCGGCCTTGGCCCTGACGTCCTTGTCGTGCTCGCCGTGATCGGCGCGGCGCTCGGAATGACCGACGATCACCGCTTTGGCGCCGGCGTCGGCCAACATTTCGGCCGAAACATCGCCGGTATTGGCGCCGCTGGCGTTAGCGTGGCAATCCTGCGCGCCAACCATGACGCCGCGCGCCGAAACGTCGGCTGCCAGCCCCGCAATCAGCGGAAACGGCGGACAAATCATCACATCGCAGCTGGCCGCCGGGCCGGCGGCCAGGCCCTCGGCCAAGGCATCGGCCTCAGCTAAGCTGGCGCGCAATCCATTCATCTTCCAGTTACCGGCTACCAGTGCACGCATTCCAAAACCCCTATTCTTTGGCCCCACATGCTCGAACGGCTTGCCGGTCGGCGGGGGCCTTCCTATAACGGCCTGACATGAGGTGCGGGCCCTGCCCGGAACCTCTCCTCAATCACGTTCCGCTCATACGCGATCGCCAAGGATCCAACAACTCATGCTCGACACTTTGCGCCAGGGCGCCAGCGGTTGGCTGGCCAAGCTCCTGATGGGACTGCTCGTGATAAGCTTTGGCGTCTGGGGCGTGCGCTACTCCGACACCAGCAGCGGCACCAACACCCTGCTGCAGGTAGCCGGGCAGAACATCACCTCCGACCAGTACAAGCGGTTGTTCGATCAGGAGGTGACCCGGCTGGAGCAGGAGGCGCACCAGCGCATCGATCCGGCCATCGCGCATCAGCTGGGCGTCGACCAGAAGATCTTCACCGGCTTGCTGGTCGATGGTCACGCCCGCGCGCTCAATCTGGGCATCAGCGATCAGGCCTTGCTCGATCTGTTGAAGTCGCAAAAGAGCCTGCAAAGCGCCGATGGACAGCTTGACCCGGCCGCGCTGCGCTTCATGTTGCAGCAGCTGCGCATGACTGAGGAGAGCTATTTTTCCATGCTGCGGCGCGACAGCGTGCGCGAACAGCTACTCGGCAGTATCACGGGCGGCGCCCCTGCCCCTGCGGTGCTGGTGGAAGCCTTCAACCAATTCGAGAGCGAGCAGCGGGCGATCGACTATTTCATCGTCCCGGTAAGCAAGGCGCCGGTGCAAGCCAAGCCGGACGAGGCCAAACTTAAAGCCTATTTCGAAACCCATCCCGAGGGCTATCGCGCACCGGAGTTTAGGGTGCTCGGCGTGCTCTATGCCTCGCCCGACGACATCAAGGGCACCATCATGGTCTCCGACGATGATGCCAAGGGCGTTTATGAGGCAAACAAGGCGACCTATGTCACGCCCGAACGCCGGCATGTGCAGATGATGAGCTTCCAGGACAAGTCCGCCGCCGAAAAGGCGTTCGCTGCGCTGAAGTCCGGCAAGGAGTTCATGGCAGTCGCCAAAGAGTTGGGCTTTGCCGACAAGGATGTTGATCACGGGCTGATCGTCAAGACCGACCTGCTCGACAAAGTGGTTGGCGAAGCCGCCTTCAAGGCCGAAAAGGACAAGGTCAGCAATCCGATCGACGGCGCACTGACCACCTCGATCCTGCGCATCACCGAGATCCAGCCCGGCAGCACCAAGACCTTCGATGACGCCAAGGCGGCGATCAAGGATACGCGCGCCAGGGAACTGGCCGCCAAGCAGCTGGTCGACTACCGCGCCAAGATCGAGGACGAGCGCGGCGGTGGCAGGGCGCTGAAGGACATGCCGGCGAAGTTCCCGTTCAAGTATCTCGATCTGGCGCCGGTGGACCAAGCCGGAGTGGGCGTTGACGGCAAGCCCTTGCCGACCACGCTGCCCAATCTGGCTGCGCTGCTGAAGGTCGGTTATGCCGGCGATGTCGGCGTCGAGATCGAACCGGTGAACCTGGGCAAGGACGGCTGGGCCTGGGTTGAGGTGAAAGAAGTGAAACCGGCACGGCAAAAGCCCCTCGTTGAGGTCAAGGCCGAAGTCGAGAGGGCCACGATTGAGAACGAGACCGCGGCAGCGCTGGCCAAGCTGGCCGGTGATCTGGCCGATCGCGCCAACAAGGCTGAAGATTTCGTCAAGCTTGCCAAAGAGGCAGGCAGCGAGGTCAAGTCGGTCGCCGGCCTCACCCGCAAGACCAAGAACGCCGAACTGCCGCCCGCAGCAGTGCAACTCTCCTTCGCGCTGGCCAAGGGCGCGGCCGCCGCCATCGGGGCGGCGGACGGCAAGGCCCGGCTGGTGTTCCGCCTCAAGGACGTGACAGCCGCCAAACCGCTGGAAGCCGCCAAAGCCGCCGAGACCGGCAAGGCGCTGACGCAGCGCATGGCCGGCGGCCTTGAGTCGCAATATCTCAGCAGCCTGGAGCAGTCGCTGGGTTTCCGCCTGGACGAAAAGCTGTTCAAGCAGATGCTCGGCAACGGCGGCGATCAGACGGATCAGTGAGAAAAGAACAGGTGTGTGGAAGGTAAGGTCTAGGAGCCCGTCCAGATAGCCATTGTAGCCATGGCGGCGGGGCGGTTTTGCGATCGTAACCCGCCTCAGGCGGGGTTTGCACCCCTGAACAGCTTGCAAAGGTTGTGTGCGGTGCAGATCATTGCCCATTCCGAGCGCACGTTCGCGACGCCCCGCAACAGGAACTGGCGGAAGCCGCGGGCTTGTTTGATCTGGCCGAACACCGGCTCGACCACTTGCTTGCGGAGGCGATAGGGTGTCTGGAACCCGCCATCGTCGATTTTCTTGCGCATGGCTTGTGTCAACGGCCCGCCGACTTTGCCATTATCCTTGGTCGGATGTTTGGCTCGGCCCGGCTATGATGTAAGGGGGGGCGATGTAGCCGTCGATCCCGCGCGCCGCAAGGGCCGCCATGTTGGCCTCGCTGCAGTAGCCGTTGTCGGCCGAGACCTGCGTCGGTTTGCGACCGAGATTTGCTTCGATGCCATCGGTCATCGGGACCAGTTGGCCGTGATCGGACGGCGATTGCGTGACCTCGCAATGGACGATGACCTGGGCTCCGGCATCGACGGCGGCCTGCGCGTTGTAGGCCTGAACGTAGCCGTCTTTGCTTTTCATGATGCGGCTTTCGGGATCGGTGAAGTTCTTCTGCGCTTTGGGGTCCGGCTCGTCGGTGGGCGGCGCGGGCTCGATGCCGGGCCGCTTGCGCCCCTCGGCCTCGCGTTGCGCATCGGCCTCGGCGCGGCGGCGCCGTTCTTCGTCCGCCATGGCCTTGGCTTCGGCTTCGAGTTCCGCCTTGGCTGCGCTGATCTTGGCGATGCGTTTCTGTTTGTCGGCGACCCAGCTTGGCAATTCGTCGCCACGCCTGGTCGTGCCGAAAGCGGCGTCTTCCGTGGCGTCGGCCGCTTCGGCCGCCGCCAGCGCGCGGTCCACTTCGGCCTGCAATTCCACCACGCGCTTGTGCATGTGATCGTAACTCATGGCCTTGTGTTTGGAGGCATTGGCCTTGATCTTTGTGCCATCGAGCGCGACATGCCCGAGCTTCACGAGGCCGGCCTTTTCGCACAGCTTCAGAACCTGCAGGAATAGCCCAGCCAGCGCCTTCAGGTGCCGCTTGCGGAAATCGCTGATGGTGCGGAAGTCCGGCGGATCGAGCGCCACGATCATCATGAAGTCGGCCCGCTCGACACAAGCCTTGGCGATCCGGCGCGACGAATAAACGCCGCTGGCATAGGCGTGCAGCAGCAGCGCCACCATCAGGCGCGGATCGAACGGCGGCTGGCCGAGATGGCTGTCGTAG
>JANLQJ010000289.1:0-42055 GCA_031367715.1 Hyphomicrobiaceae bacterium
TGGCAATTCGGAAACAGTGCTTTGAAACAGAGGCTTGCCGCGTACGTCCTGAGTGCCTCGCATCGACTTGGACGGGTCCCGGCCTTCGCCGGGATGACGATTTTTCGGGGTTCCAAATGATTGTTACAGAACACTAGCTGCCCGGCAAGCTCTTGGACGGGCGCACCGCAGTGCGCCCCTTGCGAGCACGAGTCGAACGATAGGTTGGACGGTATAACGTCCTTCTCCCCGTGGGAGAAAGAAGTGGGTCACAGCCCCATCACCTTCTCGATGTTGCCGCGGTGCACGGCCTCGTAGGGCTCAAAGTAGCCGATCCAACCGCGTTCAACCTCGTCGGCCACGAACTGGGCCAATGACTGGGCCCGGAGCACATCGGACCGGCGGCAATCGAGCAACCGCTCGACATACAGCTGCGTCGCCGTGATCAGTCCCTTGTCGTATCCGCCGGCCGCGATCCGCTCTGGCGCGCCGTGGTTCGGCAGGATGCTCGCGATCTGCCACCAGCGCATGCGGGCCAGATCGCGCAAGTGGTTTTCGAACCCTTCGGGCTCGGCCACATAGGTCACCGAGTCTTCGAGCGCGTCGCCGGCCAGCAACAGCTCCTGCTCGGGCAGCAGCAGCATGGTGCCGTCCCGGCTATGGATATCGACATGGCGCAAGGAGACCGGAATGGCACCGACCATGAGATCCATCTCGTCATCATAGAGCGTCATCGGCATGATCAGCGGCGCGATCGCCGGCAGACCGTGATGGGTGCCCGCCTCGATCGCGGCCTTGTGCTGGATCATGGCATCAAGCGTCCAACGGTGCGCGATCATCTCGCAATCGGCAAAAACGGCATTACCCGCGATATGATCGAGATGCCAATGGCTCAGCACCACCCGGATAGCGCGCGCGCCCGCCTTGACCAGCGTGTCGCGGATGATCCCGGCATGCTTGACCGAAATGTGCGTGTCGTAGACCAGCGCATCGGCGCCATCGAGGATGGCATAGGTGCACACGCCGAGCGCATAGGCGCCGTCATCAAGCCAGTTCGGTCCCGCCGCATACGCTCGCACGCCCGGCACGCGGCCATCATAGAAGGCGATGATGTTGGGGGCTGGACGGAAGATCCGCAGGGTTTCCGCCAGGGGTGCCAAGGTTATCGTCGCGTTGGTCATTCGCTATCGGCACCCATCAAATCGGTACGCGCCTTGTCGAGATGGCGCGTGATCAGATCGACCACGGCGATCGCGTCCCGGCGCTCGAGCGCTTCGTAGATCTCGCGGTGCTGGCGATTGTAGGCATTGATCTGGCGCGCACTGAGCACCTTGTCCTTGACCACCGCCCACTGCGCCCGCGAACGCACCATGTTGACCTGCTCATAGACATGCAGCAGCAGCGGATTGCGCGAGGCGCGCGCGATGGCAATGTGGAACTGGGCGTCGAGCGTGGTGAACACGTCCTTGTCCGCACCCGCCGCTTCCAGTTTCGCCAGCACCGCCGCCAGTCCTTCGATGTCGCGCGTCGTGGCATGAAGTGCGGCCAACCGGGCCATGTGCGGTTCAATCGCAAGGCGTGCATCGATCAACTGCAGCGGGCTGATGAAATCGGAAATTTCGCCGGTCTGGCTCTGCAGCGGGCCGCGATAGCTCACGAACGTGCCCGAGCCAACCCGGCGCACCACCATGCCCTCGTCTTCGAGCTGATCAAGCGCCTTGCGCACGATGCTGCGCGCCGCCCCGAACGCGGTCGCGAGCTGGCGCTCGGGCGGGATGCGGTCGCCATCCGCATACACACCGGTTGCGATGGCGCGCTTCAGCCGGGCCGCGATCGAGCCCACTCCCAGCAGCGCCGCAGGTGGCGTCACCCGGTCTTTCGTCATGCTCATCACCGCAGCATACACCAGCGGAAAAAAAACGCATCCGGCCGCCAACGCAATCTCAGCACAATTGGTTCGAATTGGCAAAAATTGGTTTGCATTGGGTTTCGGGATGTGCAGTTAATTGCCTGAAGCTTGATGCAGGCTGGGCAGATCGGCGATCTCGGGATGGCCGGTTCGACAACCAGCCGCGGAGCAACGGGAGGTGTTTTTACCATGGCCACCGACTATGAAAATTTCATCGTTACGCCCGGCCGGGACGAGCTGATCAAGCAGGTCCGCGCCAAGATCAACGAACTCGGGATCGAATATCTTTACCTGCAGTTCGTGTCGGTGACCGGCCGCATCATGGGCAAGGGCATCCCGGTCGACCACTGGGAGAACATCGCCAATGGCGGCTTCCAACTGGTCTATGGCTCGACCGTCAACCTGTTCATGAACCGGCACGGCGAATACATCGGCTACGGCCCCGAGGCGGCCGAACTGGTCGGCGTGCCCGAACCCGAAACCTTCATGCAGCTGCCCTGGGACAAACGCGTGGCGCGCATGTTCTGTACGCTGTTCCGCAATCGCGAGGAGCGCGATGACCCCGGCGCGTACCTGACCGCCGATTGTCGTGGCAACCTGCGCCGCATCCACGATGAGTTTGAAAAGACCCACGGGCTGCGCATGCGGCACGGCACCGAGCCCGAGATGATGTGGCTGAAAAAGGACGAGCACGGCAATCCGGCCGGCGGCATGTCGAAACCCTATTGCTATCACATCGACCAGTTCGAGAGCCTGCGCCCGGTCTACATGAAAGTGATCGAGTACGGCCGCAAGATGGGCCTCGACATGATCCAGGGCGATCACGAGGACGCGCCCGGCCAGATCGAGCTCAACTTCAACTATGACGATGCGCTGCGTACTGCCGATCGACTCACCACCTATCGCCAGATCTGCGCCCAGGTGGCGCGCGAGTTCAACATCATCGCCTGCTTCATGTGCAAGCCGTTCATGGGCGTCTCGGCCAACGGCTGCCACCACAACATCTCGCTGTGGAAGGGCGGCAAGGACGAGATGAAGATCCTCGGCAACGATGCAAAGAAGCTGCCGGGCTTCGAAGCCAACTACATGTATCGGCGCGGCGGCGAGAACACCTTCATGCCGGACGGCAAGGATCGCCAGATGCCCGGCCAAACCGGCCTGTGGGCGATCGGCGGCATCGTCAAGCACCTGGCGGCCACCACCGCGATCGGCTGCTCGACGGTGAACAGCTATCGGCGCTTGTGGGATACCGGCTTCTGGGCGCCGGTGTTCGCCGACTGGGGCTTCCAGAACCGTACCACCGGCTTGCGCGTCTCTGCCCCCGGCCGCTTTGAATACCGCGCCGTGGACAGCATGGTGAACCCGTATCTGATGGCCGGCGCGATCCTGAAATCCATGGACGATGGCCTGAAGAACAAGATCGATCCAGGCAAGCCCGAGGAGCGCAACATCTACGCCGCCATGGAGCAGGGCAAGCAGGTCAAGAAGCTGCCGATGACGCTCGGCGACGCGCTCGAAGCGCTCAAGAACGACGAGGTCATCAAGTCAGCGCTGCCCGGCGACATGCATCGCCTGTTCGATGAGTACAAGCGCGATGAGTGGGAGAAGTTCCTGCATACTTCGACCGAATGGGATATCGCGACGTATATGAATTGTTTGCCTTAGGTAGCGCAGTAAGACGTGACGTCGTGACATCGCCAGTCGCCAATTCGGGCCACTGGCACCATGTATTTCTTCACGACGTCACGATTTGGCGACTTCACGATCTCACGTCTCATAGGAACCACGACACATGTGTGGCATCGCAGGACTGATTCACCGCGGCGGTACCGGCAATGTCGGCACCGAGATGACCGCCATGCTGCAGGCGTTGAAGCATCGCGGGCCGGATTCGACCGGCTTTGCGTTGTATGGCCAGCCGGGCCGCAATGAATTCGTGCTGCGCTTCAAGGTGGCCGAACAGGATGAGCTGAAAACCGGCTTCAAGATTCACGACCAGATCAAGCAGCGCCGCGCCGAGGTCGACAAGCGGCTGAAGGAGCTGGGCGTCACCATCGCAGGCATGGACGATGCGACGGAATATGCCTTCCGCTATCGCATCCAGTTCGACGGCGAGATGAAGAAGGTCGTCGACTACATCGAGGACGTGGAAGGTGCCGAGATCCTCTCGATTGGGCACGCGCTGGAACTGGTGAAAGACCTTGGTGACAGCGGCACTGTGTCCAAGCAATACAAACTCGACAAGATCAAGGGCACGCATGCCATCGGCCACACCCGCATGGCGACGGAATCGGACGTGGACATCCGGTCAGCGCATCCCTATTGGGCCTATCCGTATAGCGACATTGCCGTCGTCCATAATGGTCAGCTGACGAACTACTGGATCATGCGCCGCGAGATGGAACGCATGGGCCATCGCTTCATGTCGAATTGCGACAGCGAGTTGTTGGCCGTGTACGTGGCCCATCACCTGGAACACGGCGAAACGTTGGAAGACACGCTGAAGCAATCCATCAAGGATATCGATGGCGTGTTCACCTATGTGGTGACGACCAAGGACGCCATCGGCATGGCCAAGGACACCATGGCCGCAAAGCCGATGGTGCTGTACGAGACCGACAAGCTGGTGTGCCTGGCCTCCGAAGAGGTCGCCATCCGCGCCATCGTTCCGCACGAGATCGACACCTGGGACCCTTACGACGAGGCGGTGCACGTATGGCGGGCGTAACCGTAGGTTGGGTCAAGCTTCGCGCGACCCAACACTTTGCAGCGGCATGTGCCGCGTTGGGTCGCGTTGAAACGCTCGACCCAACCTACTCATCTTACGACGAGGAGGTCCGTGCATGGCGGGCGTAATTTCCAAACAAGCGACTCATGCCTCGCACGGCCTGGGCTTTCACCTAGAGCAACTCAAGGGCCGCACCCAACAGCGTTTTTTCGATCTGACGGATGCGGAAGGTGGATTTGCTTATCCCGATGCCTACGACGTCGATTTCAACAAGCGCGGCGAGATCGATTGCCTGAAGCTGGAGAGCAAGGACATCAATCTGCGTCTGCGCGATTTGATGCAGCAGGGTTTCGGCACTATCGTGCTGAAGAACCCCGGCGCCAAGCATTCCATCGCCGTCGGCATTCTCAATCGGCTCAACCTGATCGTCGAAGGCTCGCTGGGCTATTTCGCGGTCGGCCTGTTGGATGGCCCGAACGTGCGCATCAAGGGCCGCGTCGGCTGGGCCTGCGGCGAGAACATGATGGCCGGCACCATCGTGATTGAAAAGAATGCCGGCTCCCAGTTCGGTGCCGCCTTACGCGGTGGCGATCTGGTTGCAAAAGGCTCGGTCGGCGCGCGCACCGGCATCGACCAGAAGGGCGGCAATATCATCGTTGGCGGTGATACGGGCGCGTTTTCCGGCTTCATGATGCAGCGTGGACGGATGGTTGTCTGCGGCAACGCCGGCAAGAACCTCGGCGACAGCATGTACGACGGCACCATCTATGTCGGCGGCGAGGTGCAGGATTACGGCGTAGACGCCGTTCCTGCCGAGCTGACCCAGCTCGACACCGATTGGCTGACGCGCAAACTGAAACTCTACGACATGCTGCCAAAGAAAGGCGTCGGGCACTTCAAGAAGATCGTCGCGGGCAAACAGCTCTGGAATTACGATAATCTGGAACCGAACGAGAAGAAGATGGTGCTTTAGGGAATAGGCAATAGGCAATTGGCAATGAGCATCCAATCGCACAGGGATCTCAAGGTTTGGCAAGTCGCGATGGACCTTGCGGTTGAGATCTATGAAACTACGAAGACTTTCCCGCAATCGGAGACTTATGGACTGACGTCGCAGATGCGCCGAAGCGCTGCGTCAGTGGCCGCGAACATCGCTGAGGGCTATGGCCGCGAGAGCACAAAGTCATACGTGCAATTCTTGAAGACAGCCCGCGGATCTTTGAACGAATTGGAGACTCATGTTGTGCTGGCTCACCGAGTTCAGGTTCTGTCGGAACCGCGTATGCAGTCTGCAATGCCCAACATCGTCGCTGTGAATAAAATGCTCAATGCTCTGATCAAGTCACTGCAAGACAAAATACCATCAGGCTTCGCCGAGGAGTAGGCGGTTCGCACTGCTTATTGCCTATTCCCCATTGCCTATTGCCCGTAACACCCGAGACCTCAGAAATGGCGAAGACCCCCACAAAGAAAACCGCCGCCAAATCCACTCCAGTCGACACGCAGAAATACATCCTCGGCCAGAGCAAGATCTTCACGCCGGAAGTCATCAACGACATCCACATCAAATCCGAGCTTGGCCGCTACCGCATGCGCGGCTTCTCGATGTTCAAGAAGATCCCGCATTGGGATGATCTGACCTTCCTGCCGGGCACGCTGACACGCTTCGTCATCGAGGGTTATCGCGAGAAATGCGAGACCAAGACCATTATCGGCCCGAAGGCCAAGCGGCCCATGGTGCTCGACATTCCCGTCTACGTCACCGGCATGAGCTTTGGCGCGCTGTCGTTCGAGGCCAAGATCGCGCTCGCGCGGGGCGCCACCATGGCCGGTTCGGCGACCTGCTCGGGCGAAGGCGGCATGATCCCGGACGAGCGGCGCTATTCCGAACGCTGGATCTACCAGTGCATCCAGTCGCGCTACGGCTTTAACCCGAACCATCTCCGCCTTGCCGATTGCTGCGAATTCTTCATCGGCCAGGGCGCCAAGGTCGGGCTCGGCGGACATCTCATGGGCCAGAAGGTCACCGACATGGTGGCCGAGATGCGCTCGCTGCCGGCCGGCATCGACCAGCGCTCGCCAGCCCGCCATCCCGATTGGCTGGGTCCGGACGATCTGTCGCTGAAAATCCAGGAAATCCGCGAAGCCACCAATCACGAAATCCCGATCCAGCTCAAGCTCGGCGCCGCCCGCGTCTATGACGATGTGCGCATGGCGGTGAAATGTGGCCCGGATTCGATCTACATCGACGGCATGGAAGGCGGGACGGGCGCGGGCCCGCACATCGCCACCGAGGATACCGGTGTGCCTGGTATCGCCGCCATCCGCGAAGCTCGCCGCGCCATCAACGAGCTTGGCAAACGCGACGAGATCAGCCTGGTCTATGCCGGCGGTATCCGCAATGGCGGCGACATCGCCAAAGCGCTCGCGCTCGGCGCCGACGCGGTCGCCATCGGCCACTCCGTGATGATGGCGCTCAACTGCAACAAGCACATCGAGGGCGTCACCGACTACGAAAACGAAATCGGCGTGCCGGCGGGCTATTGCTATCACTGCCATTCCGGCCGCTGCCCCGTCGGCGTGGCGACGCAAGATCCGGTGCTGCGCCAGCGTCTCGATCCTGATGAGGCGGCCGAGCGGGTTTACAATTTCCTGCACACGCTGACCATGGAAGTGCAGATGCTGGCGCGCGCCTGCGGCAAGACCAATATCCATTCGCTTGAGCCGGAAGACCTGGCCGCCCTGACCATGGAAGCCTCCGCCATGTGCAAGATACCGCTCGCCGGCACCAACTATGTGGTTGGCATGGAAGGCGGAAATTATCATAAGTATTAGATGAAGGGGGCAGTAGGCAGTGGGCAGTAGGCAGTGTCGAAGAGACAATCTATCTACCATCCACTGCCCACTGCCCACTGCCCACTGCCTACTGCCCACTGCCCACTGCCTACTGCCCCTCTGCCCCCTTCGGAGACAACAATGGCCGGAACATCCTACAAAGGCAGCCAGATCACCGACGTCGACCAGTTCATCAAGGACAAGGCAGGCCTCGGATCGACGCGCGAAAAGGAAATCGGCCAGCATATCGGCTACCGCTACGATGTGAACCTCGTACCGGACTATGCCAAGCTGACGCCTTACCTGAAATCCTACATGGAGTTCATGGGCTGGGATGATTTGAACTGGCTGGAAGACGTGCATATGGGCTACGAGGAGGGCGAACCCGCCATTTTCGACCGCAACGTCAACGGCTGGGTGCGCATCCCCAAAGGCATGAAACTGCCCAAGAACCAGCAGGATCGCGACATGATCGCGCGCGAACTGCTGATCAAGTTCCAAATGAGTCCCAAGCATCCGCTGATGCAGCTGAAAGCGGCGTATAAGAAGTTTTGAAATCCGATTGAGCGCTCCCGTGCGTCGTCGCGGCCTGTGTGCTAGCATTCCTGCATCGCATTCGGGTGCCGCGAGCCACATCATGCAGCAAAAACTGCCAATTGACGACCAACTCACCGTCGAAGAGTTCCTGGCCATGACGGACACGCGTCCGGATGGCGAGAAATGGGAATTGATCGAGGGATTGGCCATTTTGAACCCATCACCAGCGAATTTTCACCAAGTCATTGCCCTCAACATCGGTTCGGCACTGTCGGATTGGAAGGCCACGCACGATGTCCCTTGGGTGCCACTGCTCGGCATCGGCACGCGCGTGCCGGTCTCGCCGCGCAGCTTGCCCCAACCCGATATTCAGGTGTTTGCCGAACAACCCAAAGAATACTCGTCCGAAACCCGAGACGGCCTGGTGCTGTTCGAAGTCCTCTCGGACAGCAATACCCGCGCCGACCAAGCTTGGCGGCTGAAGGTTTATGCGAGCATTGCCAACTGCCAGCATTATGTGACGGTGGCGCAGCACAAGCCGCTGGTCACACGCCATGACCGGGCGAGCGGATGGAAGCCGGTAATCATCAAGGGTCTTGCCGCGACGCTGGACCTGCCCGCGCTTGGTGCGACCATCCCGCTCTCTCTGATCTACCGTTGGACGCCGGTGAGCGAGGCCAAACGCTAACACAGGTCGTTGCGAAGCGTCGGACTGGTGTTACGATCTCGTCTCGCAAACCCCGGAGGACCATCCCCATGTACACCAAGCAGGCCCTGCGCGAGCTGGGCGTCACCACTGCCGACTTCACCGACGACGAACGCCGCCAGCTTGACGACAACGGCTTTTACGTCCGCACGGGCGTCTTCAGCGCCGCCGAGTGCGCCGAGATGGCGGCGGAGTTCGATCGGCTGCACGCGGCCGAAGGGGCAGAGAAGGGCGGCCACGAGGTGCACGTGGAGCCCGGCGCGCCGCGCGTCTCGAACATCTACAACAAGACCACGGTCTATGATCGTTGCCTGGCGATCCGGCCGCTGCTGGCGGCCTCGCGGCATCTGCTCGGCGAGTTCAAGCTGCACGGCGCCAATCTGCGCAATCCTGAACAGGGCAAGGGCCACCAGGATCTGCATGTCGACGTGCCGAAAATGTTCGACGATGATTGGTGGGTATTGAACGCCATCGTTACCTTCGACGACATGACGACCGACAATGGCCCGACCCGCGTGGTGCCCGGCTCGCACAAATGGCAGCCTATCAATGTCCCCGCCGTCAACCGTGGTGACTGGGTGCCGGGCACGCCGACACCCGAGGAGGCAGCGCGCGTGCCGAAAGATCTGGCTGCGCCCTATCCGGGCGAGTTGCGCGTCGAAGTGCCCAAGGGCTCGGTGGTGGTCATCAACTCGTCGATGTGGCACGGCGGCACGGTGAACGTCAGTGGCCAGAAGCGGCGTGTGCTGCATCTGACCTATACGCGGCGTGACCTGCCCCAGCAGCTGGTGCAGCGGCAGTATCTGACCGAAGGGTTGTACCAGCGCATGAGCCCGGCCCAGCGCTTCTTGATGGATATCGAGCCGCTCGCCACGCTGCAGGCCGCGCAAGTCAAGTCGGCCGGCGCGGGCCACAAAGCGGCCGGTTGGTGGGCGTGAGGGACGGACGCGCATGCTGAAAGGACTTTCCCCGCATCTCAGCGCCGATCTGCTGTGGGTGCTCAAATCCATGGGCCACGGCGAGGACCTGCTGGTCTGTGACGCCAACCACCCGGCGGGCACGATAGCCAAGAGCACCGTCAGCGGCCGCATCATCGAAGCGCCAGGGCTCGATCTGCCGGCGGCCGTGGCGGCTGTGCTGAGTGTATTCCCGCTCGACAGCTTCGTGGAAGCACCCGTGACCCGCATGGAAGTGGTCGGCGACCCCGGCAAGATCCTGCCGATGTTCGAAGTGGTGCACCGGCTGTGCGAGGCGGCCGAAGTCCGCCCGATCAAGATGGCGACACTGGAGCGCTTTGCCTTCTACGCCGCCGCCGGCAAGGCCTTCGCCATGCTGCGCACCAGCGAGTTCCGCCCCTATGGCTGCTTTCTGCTCAAAAAGGGCGTGATTGTTTCGACCTGAACCCAACCCACCGCGCCCTACACCACCGAGGTTTTGATGTCGGTGAAGCTCACATCCTGATTGTGCTCAAGGGTCCATCGCACATCGAAGTCGGAGGCCGCGAGAAACACATGATCGCCGTCGAGATCGATCGCGACCGAGGCGCGTTTGCCCGCGATGAAGCGCGTGAGGGCAGCCGGGTCCTTGGCCGAGATCCACCGGATGGTGTTGTAGGAGGCACCCTCGAAGGCGATCGGCAGTCCGTATTCGTTGCTTAGCCGGTCACCCAGCACGTCGAGCTGAAGCGTGCCAATGACACCGACGATCGGCGGCGATCCATCCAGCGGCGAGAACAACTGCACAGCGCCTTCCTCGGCCATCTCATGCAGCGCATCGCGCAGCTTCTTGGCGCGGATCGCCTCGGCGAGCCGCACGCGGCGCAGGATTTCGGGCGCGAAACTGGGAATGCCGACGAACGTCAGATCCTCGCCCTCGGTGACGGTATCGCCGATCCGCAACACGCCTTTGTTCGGTATGCCGACGATGTCCCCGGCATAGGCCTGTTCGGCCAGCGAGCGGTCCTGCGCAAAGAAGAACTGCGGCGCCTGCAGAACCACGGACTTTCCCGAGCGCACGATCTTGACCCGCATGCCGCGCGTCAGACGCCCCGAGCAGACCCGCATGAAGGCGATGCGGTCGCGATGATTGGGATCCATGTTGGCCTGGATCTTGAACACCAGTCCGGTCATGGCGGGCTCGTCCGCCTCGACAGTTCGTGTCGACGCCTTCTGGCTGCGCGGTGCCGGAGCATGGGCGATCAGCGCATCGAGCAGGTCCTTGACGCCGAAATTGCGCAAGGCGCTGCCGAAATACACCGGCGTGAGCGCCCCGTGCCGGAACGCCTCGATGTCAAACTGCCCGCAAGCGCCTTGCACCAGCTGCATCTCGTGGCGCCACGGCTCCAGGTCCTCGGGGGCCAGCAATTCGGCGATGCGCGGGTCGTTGGGGCCCGAAACGGCAGCGCCAGTGTCGTCCCGATCGAGCTGCCGGACGCGTGGCGTGACCAGATCGTAGGTGCCGCGGAACTCGCGTCCGCGCCCGATCGGCCAGACCATCGGAGCGGTATCCAGCGCAAGGGTCTTTTCGATCTCGTCGAGCAGGTCCAATGGCTCGCGGCCATCGCGATCCATCTTGTTGATGAAGGTGATGATCGGAATGTCGCGCAAACGGCAGATCTCGAACAATTTGCGCGTGCGCGCTTCGATGCCGCGCGCGCTGTCGATCACCATGATGGCCGAATCGACCGCCGTCAGCGTGCGATAGGTATGGTCCGAGAAGTCCTCATGGCCGGGCGTGTCGAGCAAGTTGAACACCGCGCCGGCATATTCGAACGTCATCACGGAGGTGGCGACGGAGATGCCGCGCGCCTGCTCGATGGCCATCCAATCGGACCGGGTGGTGCGCTTGTCGCGCTTGGCCTTGACTTGCCCCGCCAGCTGAATGGCACCACCGAACAACAGCAGTTTTTCGGTCAGCGTGGTCTTGCCGGCGTCAGGATGCGAAATGATCGCAAATGTGCGCCGCCTGGCGATCTCGCTGTGCAGCCGGCCGGGGGGCTCAACGCCAGAGGCGGCCGGAGCGGACGGGGACAGTGCAGTGTCGGTCATGACCGAGCCTTTGTTGCCTGGATTGGCGGTGTCATGCCCTTGGGCCCGACCTTGCCCAGGGTGCGCGTAAGGGGGACTGCGGCACAAATACTGGTGGGCCCGGCAGGACTCGAACCTGCAACCAGACGGTTATGAGCCGCCGGCTCTAACCGTTGAGCTACGGGCCCCTGTTGGGAGCATCAGACCACCACCAAACCTTGCCTGTCAGCCGCGAGGTGCGACCGGCGGGCGGGTGCTGGCGAGCGGGAAAGGATTGCGAGCCCTGGAGGCCACGCCCGGAATCGAACCGGGATAGACGGATTTGCAGTCCGGCGCGTAACCATTCCGCCACGTGGCCAGTCCAGGCACAATGCGCGATACTTAATGCCAGGCGACGCCGGGGGCAAGGGATTCCGCTCGGAATAATTAGCAAGCCCGCGGCCACCCGGGAACCTGGAGCTTGCTATCAGGCCTTGCTGCACGCTCCCGCGGCTGGTTTGATCAATCGCCGCAGCAATCTTGTCAGCGCTCGCCCAACTTCGAGCGGGAGAGGCCGAGGGCTGCGGCCATGGCATGGTTGCCCGTTGCCGCCGCATTGCCTTATGGTCGATCTTGAACCTGCCCATCTGGCGGGGCGCCGGACGAGGCCACAGCGCTTAGATTTGGCCTGCCCATCCCAACCAAGGACCCAATTCCATGCGCGATCCCATTGATACCGCCCGCAATTACCTGATCCCGTATGTCGTCGAGCAAACCAATCGGGGCGAGCGCTCGTATGACATCTATTCGCGGCTGCTCAAGGAGCGAATCATTTTCTTGACCGGGCCGGTCGAGGACGAGATGTCGGCGGTGATCGTGGCCCAGCTGCTGTTCCTGGAATCGGAGAATCCGAAAAAGGAAGTCTCCATGTACATCAACTCGCCAGGCGGCGTCGTGACGGCCGGTATGGCGATCTACGACACCATGCAGTTCATCAAGCCGGAGATCGCGACGTTGTGCGTTGGCCAAGCCGCGTCGATGGGGTCACTGCTGCTCACTGCCGGCACCAAGGGCATGCGTTATGCGCTTGGCAATGCGCGCGTCATGGTGCATCAGCCGTCGGGCGGTTTCCGCGGTCAGGCCAGCGACATCGAGCGGCATGCCGAAGACATCGTGAAAATGAAGCGGCGCCTGAACGAAATCTATGTCCACCATACCGGTCAGCCGATTGAAATGATCGAGCGCACGCTTGACCGCGACCATTTCATGTCGGCGGACGAGGCGCTGAAATTCGGCCTGATCGACGAGGTGCTGGTTAAGCGCAAGGACGCCGATGAACCCGGCTCGGCGGCGAAACGAACTTAGACCAACCCAGAATATCAGCCCAGAAACGGGCGGAATTGACGTTCATGGTCAGGACGGAGGCTGGCAAGCACGTTGCACCAGCCTCCGTGACAGTTCGGCGCCAAGCTGTGACGATCACCCGAGGGGCCAACTGGCCACGACTGTGGCAAATGAGACGCGGCGCACCATATGACGCAAACCAGTCGGCGCAGGACGCCTTGATCAGGCAGGCTGGGGCGTGCTCAAGTCGGGCGACTCGGGAGCGTCACGAGAGACTCGGAGCGTTTCATAGGCTCTAAGACTGTCAGTGTTGTGGGCGGGGCGTTGCTACAGGCTGCACAAGCGGCGGGGTCCGATCGCCTTCACGAGGCTTTGCCTCCCGCCCAACGAAAGCAAGACGAGCATGGCAGACAAGAACACCCTTTACTGCTCCTTCTGCGGCAAGAGCCAGCATGAGGTGCGTAAGCTGATCGCCGGCCCGACCGTGTTCATCTGCGATGAATGCGTCGAGCTGTGCATGGATATCATTCGCGAGGAGAACAAGACCTCGCTGGTGAAGTCGCGCGATGGCGTGCCGACACCGCATGAGATCTGCCAGGTGCTTGACGATTACGTGATCGGCCAGGAGCACGCCAAGAAGGTGCTCTCGGTGGCGGTCCACAACCACTACAAGCGCATCAATCACGCCGCCAAGAACAACGACGTCGAACTGGCGAAGTCGAACATTCTGCTGGTCGGCCCGACCGGCTGCGGCAAGACGCTGCTGGCCCAGACGCTGGCGCGCATCCTCGACGTGCCCTTCACGATGGCCGACGCCACGACGCTCACCGAAGCCGGCTATGTCGGCGAGGACGTCGAGAACATCATCCTGAAACTGCTGCAAAGCGCCGACTACAATGTCGAGCGCGCGCAGCGCGGCATCGTCTATATCGACGAGGTCGACAAGATTTCGCGCAAGTCCGACAACCCGTCGATCACCCGGGACGTCTCGGGCGAGGGCGTGCAGCAGGCCTTGCTCAAGATCATGGAAGGCACGGTCGCGTCGGTACCGCCGCAAGGTGGCCGCAAGCATCCGCAGCAGGAGTTCCTGCAGGTCGATACCACCAACATCCTGTTCATCTGCGGCGGCGCTTTTTCTGGCCTGGAAAAGATCATTTCGGCCCGCGGCAGGTCGACCAGCATCGGCTTTGGCGCCAAGGTGCGGCCGATCGACGAGCGCCGCCATGGCGAGATCCTGCGCGAGGTCGAGCCTGAAGATCTGCTGAAATTCGGCCTGATACCGGAATTCATCGGCCGTCTGCCGGTGATCGCGACGCTCGAGGATCTGGATGAGCCGGCACTGGTGAAGATTCTCACCGAGCCCAAGAACGCTCTGACCAAGCAGTATCAGCGCCTGTTCGAGATGGAAGATGTGCATCTCACCTTCTCGGCCGAGTCACTGGGTTCGATCGCCCGCCGTGCCATCGAGCGCAAGACCGGCGCGCGCGGCCTGCGTTCGATCCTGGAGAGCATTCTCCTTGAATCCATGTTCGACTTGCCAGAACTCAAGGGTGTCGAGGAAGTTGTGATCAGCCCCGAGGTGGTGGACGGCAAGGCCAAGCCCTTGCGCATTTATTCGGAGCGACAGGGGACAACCGGGACCGGGACGTCGTAGGTTAACTAGGTCCCGCCCGACGGGCTCTATGGCCTTCTCCAGCTGGGAGAAGGTGCCCGAAGGGCGGATGAGGGGATTGCTGCCAGAGGGTGTCGCAATTTTGTGCGCTACTTCAGCCGCTAGTCCCCTCATCCGGCGCAGTGCGCCACCTTCTCCCAAAGGGAGAAGGGAGTCCGCGCAAGCGCCGAAAGCCGGGGATGAGACAAATGCGGCGAACCTCCCCATCCGGATAGGCCGCATTGAACTGGCGCCGAGCCGCCTTATCTATTAACGAGACTGAAGTCCGGTCTATTGACGACAATGAAGTCCGGCGAACGTCGCAACAACCTCGCGGACGTCCTGTGCTGACAAGGAAAGCCAAAGATCATGGCCGACGAAAAAGTGACCACCAAGAAGTCCTCGGGCGGACCTGACCTTTATCCGGTGCTCCCGTTACGCGACATCGTCGTCTTCCCTTACATGATCGTGCCGCTGTTCGTGGGCCGCGAAAAGTCTATCAACGCGCTGGAAGAGGTGATGCACGCCGACAAGCACATCCTGCTGGCGGCGCAAAAGAACGCCAGCGACGATGATCCGTCCAGCGACGCCATTTATTCGGTCGGCACGCTGGCGTCCGTGCTGCAGCTGCTGAAATTGCCCGACGGCACCGTCAAGGTGCTGGTCGAAGGTTCGGCGCGCGCCCGCATCAAGCGCTTCACCAACAACACCAACTACTACGAAGCCGAAGTCGAGCGCATCTCGGAAGAGCAAGGCGCCGAGGGCGAGATCGAGGCCATGGCCCGCTCCGCGGTTTCGCAGTTCGAGAACTACGTCAAGCTGAACAAGAAGATCAGCCCCGAAGTGCTCGTCACCGTCTCGCAGATCGAGGACTACTCCAAACTCGCCGATACCATCGCCTCGCACCTGGCCATCAAAATCTCCGACAAGCAGGACGTGCTCGAGAACACGGTTCTCTCGGAACGCCTGGAAAAGGTCTATGGCCTGATGGAGAGCGAGATCTCCGTGCTGCAGGTTGAGAAAAAGATCCGCAGCCGCGTCAAGCGCCAGATGGAGAAGACGCAGCGCGAGTACTATCTCAACGAGCAGATGAAGGCGATCCAGAAGGAACTGGGCGACGGCGAAGAGCGCGACGATATCGCCGAGTTCGAGGAAAAGATCGAGACCGTCAAGCTCTCCAAGGAAGCCAAGGAGAAAGCGACCGCCGAACTCAAGAAACTGCGCCAGATGAGCCCGATGTCGGCCGAGGCCACCGTCGTGCGTAACTATCTCGATTGGCTGCTATCGATCCCGTGGGGCAAGGGCACCAAGATCAAGCGCGACCTGCTCGAAGCCACCAAGGTTCTCGAGGAGGAGCACTATGGCCTGGAGAAGGTCAAGGAACGCATCCTTGAATATCTTGCGGTGCAGCAGCGTACCAACAAGCTGAAAGGGCCGATCCTGTGCCTGGTCGGACCTCCGGGCGTCGGCAAGACTTCCTTGGGCAAGTCGATCGCCAAGGCGACCGGCCGCGAGTTCATCCGGATGTCGCTGGGCGGCGTGCGTGACGAAGCGGAAATCCGCGGGCATCGGCGCACCTACATCGGCTCGATGCCCGGCAAGGTCATCCAGTCGATGCGCAAGGCCAAGAAACCGAACCCGATGTTCCTCCTCGATGAGGTGGACAAGATGGGCCAGGATTTCCGTGGCGACCCGGCATCGGCGCTGCTTGAGGTGCTGGACCCTGAGCAGAACCACACCTTCAACGATCATTATCTGGAGGTCGACTACGATCTCTCCAGTGTCATGTTCGTGACCACCGCCAACACGCTGAACATCCCGCCGGCCTTGCTCGACCGCATGGAGATCATCCGGATCGCCGGTTACACCGAGCCTGAAAAGATGGAAATCGCCCGCCGTCATCTCATCCCAGCCGCCCAGCTGGCGCATGGGCTGGAGTCGGCCGAATGGAGCGTCGATCAGGCCGCGTTGCGCGAACTGATTCAGCGCTATACCCGCGAAGCTGGCGTGCGCTCGCTGGAGCGCGAGATTTCCAAATTGGCCCGCAAGGCGGTCAAGGAGATCATGCTGAAGGGCTCGGGCAGCGTACATGTCACGCCGGCCAATCTCGGCGACTATCTCGGCGTGCCGAAGTACCGCCATGGCGAGATGGAGAACGACGACCAGGTCGGCGTCGTCACCGGCCTGGCCTGGACCGAGGTCGGTGGCGAGTTGCTGACCATCGAAGGTGTCATGATGCCGGGCAAGGGCCGCATGACGGTGACTGGCAATCTGCGCGATGTGATGAAGGAATCGATCCAGGCCGCCAACGCCTATGTGCGCTCGCGCTGTGTCGACTTCGGCATCACCCCGCCGACCTTCGAGAAGAAGGACATCCACGTGCACGTACCGGAAGGTGCGACGCCCAAGGATGGTCCATCGGCGGGCGTGGCCATGGTGACGGCGATCGTCTCGATCCTGACTGGCATTCCGGTGCGCCGCGACGTTGCCATGACCGGCGAGATCACGCTGCGCGGCCGCATCCTGCCGATCGGCGGGCTGAAGGAGAAGCTGCTGGCCGCCCTGCGCGGTGGCCTGAAAACCGTGATCATCCCGGCCGACAACGCCAAGGATCTGGCCGAGATCCCCGACGAGGTGAAGAACGGCCTGGAGATCATCCCGGCCGCGCGCATGGACGATGTGCTGAAGGTGGCTCTGACGCGCATGCCGATACCAGTGGTCTGGAGTGAGGACGAAACGGTAGCGGCCGCGGTCGACGGGGTCGACGATGACGCCGCGAACCTGACGGCACACTAACGCGGATGGCGGCCGGCTCCCTGGAGGGGAGTCGCCGTGCGCCGGCAAAGACTGTTCGCAAGCAAAAAAGGCCCTTACGGTACTCCGCAGGGGCCTTTTCTGTGAGATAAGGCGGAAACTCGGGCTTTTTTGATGCTTTTGGCACTAGCCAAAGCCGCCTGCGATGGCTATAGGCGTCGTCAGCGGTCGGCCCGCGTTAGCAGGCCGGGATCAGCCATTCCCATTCCTGATGCGTTGTAACGAAAGGTCATGACATGAACAAGAAAGAGTTGGTTGCGGCGATTGCTGATGAGTCGGCGCTGACCAAGGAAAAGGCCGGCGAGGTCATCGACGCTCTGTTCGTGCATATCGAAAAGAGCCTGACCAAGCATGAGGAAGTGCGCATCCCCGGCTTTGGCACCTTCAAGGTCAGCCATCGCGCCGCCCGCACCGGCCTCAATCCGCAGACCAAGGCACCGATCCAGCTGCCGGCGACGACGGTTCCGCGCTTCACGGCCGCAAAGAACTTGAAGGAAGCCATTGCCGCGAAGTAAAGTGGACACGAACGATATGTCGAGGGGCGACCACTGGTCGCCCTCTGATGCCACGGCACGCCGCGAGAGGGCGACCACTGGTCGCCCTTAGTCACATGCGCCGTGCCAATGACCACAAAGACCCCGATTCCGGGCGGTTAGCTCAGTGGTAGAGCGCTTCGTTTACACCGAAGATGTCGGGAGTTCGACCCTCTCACCGCCCACCATCGGTCGACAGAGTTGTAAATCCGTCATGAAGCCAGATGTCCTTGAACGGACACGACTCGATGGGCATATTTTTGTCTAAGCAGCAGGAGGATCGTTGTTGTGCTGGAGTTTGTAACGCGACTGCTGGCATCCGAGGCCGTACTGGGACTGATTGCGCCCTACGGCATTTTCGCGGTCGTGGTCGCCGTCTGGCGGATCGATGTTCACGGGCACCATGCCGTGCAGCGCACAGCCGACAGGCCGATCGATCACAGCAAGAGTTGACTTGCCCCACGGTTCGACCCTCTCACCGCCCACCATCTGCCGCCGCCAGACCCGCGGCCGTCTCGTGCCGCAGGGCCTGCCAGCTTAGCAACGCAGCCAGCAGCAGCAGCGCCGTCGCCAGGAAGAAGGGCGCACCGGGAAGCCCGGCCGGTTTCCAGTCTCCGATGAACTGGGCGAAAGTCAGCGTGAACAGCCCCGGTCCGATCAGGCCCGAGACGCCGCGCAGACTGGCCAGCGCGCCTTGCAGCTGACCTTGCTGGGCCGGCCCGACTTTGCTGGTCATCATGGCTTGCACGGCCGGACCGGCGGTTCCCCACAGCGCCAGCATGGGAATGCCGAGCGCAAACCACCACTCGTTTGGTGCCATGCCATAGAAGCCGAAGCCGATCGCGCCCGCGATCAGGCCACCGATCAACACGCGGCGCTCGCCGAACCACTCAACCAGCGGCCGCACGCCCAGCGATTGCGTCATGGCACTGGCTAAACCAACCACGGCCAGGAACATGCCGACCTTGCCAATGCTCAGGCTGTAGCGAAACGTGATGTACAGCACCGCGGTGCTCGGCAACACCTCGTGCGCCAGGAAACTCAGAAAGTTCACCAGGGACAGCGGCAGCAGCCCCGGCACCGAGCGCAGAAAACGCAGCGAGCCGAGCGGATTGGCATTGCGGAACTTGAACGGACTGCGCTTATCGAGGGGCAGGCTCTCAGGCAATACCAACCAGCCGTAAGCGAAGTTGACGAGGCTGAGACCTGCCGCTGCCCAGAACGGCACGCGCGGCCCGATCTCGCCCAGGATACCGCCGAGCGCCGGGCCACAGATGAAGCCGACGCCAAATGCCGCCCCAATCATACCGAACGCCGCAGCGCGTTTTTCCGGCGCCGTGATGTCGGCGATGTAGGCCGAGGCGACCGAGAAGCTCGCCGCCGTGATGCCGGAAATGACGCGGCCGACGAACAGCAGCCAGAGCGAGGGCGCCAGCGCCATCAAGATGTAGTCGAGCCCGAGGCCGAGATTGGAGAGCAATACCACCGGCCGGCGTCCGAAGCGATCCGACAGCGCCCCAAGCACCGGCATGAAGATGAATTGCATCAGCGCCCAGACGGTGCCGAACAGCCCGAACACGCGCGATGCCGTGGCCGTATCGCCGCCGAGAAACGATTTTACCAGCCCGGGCAGCACCGGGATGATCGCTCCCAGCGCCAGCATGTCCAGGGCGATGGTGATCAGGATGAAGATGGTTGCGGCGCGGCGGGGGCCGGTGGGGGTCAGGTCGGGAAGGCTCAAAATGGCACCCAGTTACGCTCCGGCGTCAGCTTCAGATAACCCGCGCTCACCCCCAGCCGCAGTCCCGGTCCGGTGCGGATCGGAGCCAGCACGGTCTTGCCGTCCGACAGGAACGTAATGCCCATGCCGCCGATCACGAAGGCAGAGCCGTCGATGCCGGAAACAAGTTTGAACACGTCTTCTTTCGACTTCAGATGATAGACCAGAAACATGGTGCGCGACTGCGAGGCGCCCAGATCAGCGCCAATCGAGGGGCCGCGCCAGAACACCTTGGTCAAGCTGCCATCCTTCAGATGCAGCGTGCCGTCGCCGTAGCGCACACCGGCCAGAAACGCGCCGCCGGCTTCCTGACCCAGGATGTAACCGTTCGGCTTGCCCGCCTTCTCGAAGGCAAATGCGATGACGCTGGCAAGGTTGGAGGTCAGCGTGCCGAACAAGCCGCTTGAGGTCTCCTTGATCTCCTCGATACTGTAGGTTGCCTCGCCCTCCGAGCCCATCGGAGGCGTTGCCGGCAACTTGAACGTCTGCAAAGCCGCGTGCTGTTCGGCTTGATAAGCGGGATCGGCTGCGGTCTTGGTGGTCCAATCATGGGCGGTCGCGGGCCCCGCGGCAGGCTTGGCCTTGCTGGGTTTGGGCTTGGGAACCATCGGCTCGGACGGCGCTTGACCCGCCGTCATGGCTTCGGCGACCTTGGCGTTCAGATGTTCGGCCTTGGCCTGCATGGTGCCGATCAGCGCCCGCGAGGCAGCGTGGATGTCCTCGAGTCGCTGGCAATCGGAGGACGAGGTGCCCGACGCGCCCAACTCGTCGATGCGCGTGAACTGCTCGAAGGCTGCTTTGTCGAACGCAGTCACTGCAGTGTCGGAGACCAGGGCCTCCGTCTTGGCGGCCAGTTCCTGATCGCTCCAGCCGCGCGCCGCCTGCAGTTGCTTCAGCTTCGGCGCCAACGCTGACATGGTGTCGGAATTGAACGACCGCAGCTTGGCGCCGACCGCGTCGACCGCCTTGCCGATGTCGTCGGACGAGCAAGTGGCGGCCAATGCCGTGCCGTGGAAAGCGGCCAGGCACACCCCCAGGGCGGCCAGTCGGACGATAACTTGGCGCATGGCGCGGGTCCTTGGGCGTTGCAGCAATCGACTCAGCCGTCCAAATCTAGCGAAGCTTGCGCCAATAGGCCACCACGCTGCTGGCCAGCTGACATGGGCGGCGCAGCGCAAGCTTCTGGTCGGGTTGGTGATTATCGACGGGTTCGGACCCGCGAGCTGGTTATTGCACGGCCGGCATGCGAGATTTGCGTGATGGTCACCGAACCCACCGACAGCCAAGGCGCCGCGCCACGCCTGCAAGCCAATCTGGTTGCCGCCGATATCGATGGCGGGCGCATTGCCGAGAACATCGTGATGTTCGCGCGGCTGCTGCGCTCGGCTGGCCTGGCTGTCGGGCCACAGAAGGTGGTGCTGGCGACGCAGGCCGTAATGGCTGCCGGACTTGACAGCCAGAAGACGCTGTATTGGACGCTTCATGCCGTGTTCGTGAACAAGCGCTCGGAGCGCGAGATTTTCAACCAGGCGTTCGTGATGTTCTGGCGCGATCCCGGCTTCATCGAGCAGATGATGTCGTTGATGGTGCCAGGTCTCAAAGGTATGCCAGCCGCCGACGACAAGGCGATGTCGCGGCGGCTGGCTGAAAGCCTGTTCAAGAACAATGCGGGGAACGCCCCACAGGCCGAGGACCTGGTCGAGGTCGATGCCGCCGAGACCTTCAGCCAGGACGAGATCTTGCGCGGCAAGGATTTCGACCAGATGAGCGCCGAGGAACTGGCGCGCGCCAAGCGCAGCATCGAGCGGTTGCGCATGCCGTTCGAGGAAATCCGCACCCGCCGATATACGCCAGCGCGGCGTGGCGAAAAGCTCGACATTCGCAAGATGCTGCGCGACAGTAGCGCCAAGGGCGGCGATCATCTGCTGCCGGCCTATCGCAGCCGCGCCTGGAAGCGTCCGCCGATCGTGGTGCTGTGCGACATCTCCGGCTCCATGGATACCTACGCGCGGGTGTTCTTGCATTTCCTCTATTCGCTGACCAATGATCGCGATCGCGTGCATTCGTTCCTGTTCGGCACCCGCCTCACCAACATCACGCGCCAGCTGAAATACCGCGATCCCGATGTTGCGATTGCGCGCGTGACGAAGGATGTGGTCGACTGGTCCGGCGGCACGCGCATCGGGCATAGTCTGACGGAATTCAATCGCAAATGGGCGCGCCGGGTGCTGGGCCAGAACGCGCTGGTGCTGTTGTTCACCGACGGGCTCGACCGCGAGGGCGGCGAGGGTATCGCGGCCGAAGCGCGCCGCCTGGCCGGCAGTTGCCGGCGCTTGATCTGGCTCAACCCGCTGATGCGCTTTGACCGTTATGCTCCGATCGCAGCGGGCGCCCGCGTGCTTGCCGACCATGCCAGCGAGATGCGATCGTGCCATAACGTCAACAGCCTGGAAGATCTGGCGCGGGCGCTGAGCAAAGACGGGAACCGAGGTGTGAGCCGATGATACCAAACAGCAACGCTGGTGCGCACGTCATCGCGGCGAAGGCCGGGCTGACGGATTTCGCGATTATTGGCATGCCTACCGAGGAAAGGGTCACTCCATGAGCGCCGCCGATGCCACTCTCCTGCCGCGCGCTATCGATTGGATCGCCAAGGGCCGCAAGGTGGCGATGGCCACCGTGATCGAGACCTGGGGCTCAGCGCCGCAACCGGTCGGCAGCCAGCTGCTGATTGACGCCGACGGCAATTTCGAGGGCTCGGTGTCGGGCGGTTGCGTCGAGGGTGCGGTTATCACGGAGGCACAGGAGGTGATTGCGACCGGCAAGCCGGTGACACTGGCGTTTGGGGTCGCCGATGAGACCGCCTGGCAGGTGGGCTTGGCGTGCGGCGGCAAGATCCGGGTGTATGTCGAGCCGGTGCGGGAGGCCTGATGGGGAGCGATGATGCAAGGGCGTGACGCAGGACACAGTGGCGTCGGGGCGGCTTGCGGTCGCCCCTTGCGAGCCTGCCGTGACGCCAGCGGGCGACCGCAGGTCGCCACGCCATTGGCAGCGGCGCCCAACCATCGGCAAGGACATCCCTAGACCATGATCCGTACCCACCTCATCCAGCTCACGGCCGACATCGCCGCGCGCAAGCAGGTCGCCACGATCACGACCCTGGCAACCGGCGCACAGTTGCTCGTCCATCCCGGTGATCGAGTGGCGGACGATCTTGCCGCCCCGCTGGCCGATGCCTTCCGCAAGGACAAGTCCCAGGTCGTCGCGACCGCAGCCGGCGAAGTCTTCATCAACATCTTCAACCCATCCTTGCGCATGATCATGATCGGCGCCGTGCATATCAGCCAGGCCCTGATCCCGATGGCGCGGCAGGCCGGTTACGACATCACGGTCATCGATCCGCGCACGGCGTTTGCGTCCGGCGAGCGCTTTGCCGGCGTCGCGCTCGATGCGCGCTGGCCCGATGACGTGCTGCCGGGCTTGCGTCTCGACCGCCGCACTGCCTTCATTGCGCTCACGCACGATCCCAAGATCGACGATCCGGCACTGAAACTCGCGCTCGGCTCCGATTGTTTCTATATCGGCGCGCTCGGTTCTGGTCGCACGCACGCCAAGCGCCGCGAACGGTTGACGGCGGCGGGGCTGACGGATGCCCAGCTCGATCGCATCCACGCGCCGATCGGCCTCGACATCGGCGCCATCGGCGCGCCGGAAATCGCGATCTCGATCCTGGCCGAGGTGACGGCGCACCTGCGCGGGAAGGCCGCGGCGCGCACATGAAGTTCTATACGGTGCCGATTGCCGAGGCCGAGGGCGCGATCCTTGCCCATTCCGTGGTTCTGACGGACATCAGCTTCAAGAAGGGCCGCAAGCTCTCAGCCGCCGATCTTGGCGCGCTGTCGGCGCATGGCGGCCGCGACGTCATGGTCGCCAGGCTCGAAGCTGGCGACGTCTCCGAAGATGCCGCCGCCGGACGCATCGCGCGGGCGCTTGCCGGCACCGGTGTAACCACCGGCGAACCTTTCACTGGACGCGCCAATCTCTATGCCGCTTCAGCAGGTCTGGCGACCATCAACCGCGATATCGTCATTGCCCTGAACAGCATCGACGAGGGCCTGACCCTGGCGACCATCCCGCCCTATGAGCGCGTCGCCGCACGCCAGATGCTGGCAACCATCAAAGTCATTCCGTTTGCGCTGCCCGAAGCGGTGGTCGCCGCCGCCGAAGCGCTCGCACGCACGGCCGGCGCCCAGATCGGCGTCGCGCCGTTCCGGCAGGCGACGGCGGGCCTGATCCTGACGCGGCTCTCGGGCACCAAACCATCGGTCCTGGACAAGCGCCGCCAGTCGGTCGAAACGCGCCTCAACACAGCCGGCAGCCGACTCGGCCCGGTCGAAATCTGCGAGCACGATACGGTCACCCTTAGCCAGGCCATCATTGCCATGCGCGCCACCGGCGCCGATCCCGTGCTGGTGTTCGGTGCTTCCGCCATTGTCGATCGCGGCGATGTCATCCCGGCGGCCGTGACGGCGGCGGGCGGCGAGGTGATCCATGTCGGCATGCCGGTCGATCCGGGCAATCTGCTGATGCTCGGCCGCATTGGCGGCGTCGATGTCATCGGCGTGCCGAGCTGCGCGGCGTCCCCAAAGGTCAACGGCTTTGATTGGGTACTGCAGCGGCGTTTGGCCGGCCTGCCGGTGGGGCGTGCCGAGATCATCGCCATGGCGCCGGGCGGGCTGCTGAAGGAGATCCCGACCCGCCCGCAGCCGCGCGAGGGAGCGCCAGCGCACGACCACCGCGGCGAGCCGCGCATCGGCGCCATCGTGTTGGCCGCTGGCCGCTCCACACGCATGGGCCCGCGCAACAAACTGACCGAGGATTTGGGCGGTGAGCCGATGCTGCGGCGCGTGGTCATGGCGACGCTGGCCAGCCGGGCGCGGCCGGTCCTGGTCGTAACCGGTCATCAGCAGGCCGAGGTGACCGCGGCGCTCGCCGACCTCGACGTGCAGTACACCCACAATCCGCGCTATGCCGAAGGGCTGGGCACCTCATTGGCCGCTGGCGTCGCTGCGCTGCCCGCTGGCCTCGACGGCGTCTTGGTCGCGCTTGGCGACATGCCCGGTGTCGCGCCCGCCCATCTCGACCGCCTCATCGCAGCCTTCGCACCCAAGGATGGCCGCGCCATCTGCATTGCAACTCATGGGGGAAAGCGCGGCAATCCGGTGCTGCTGGCGGCGGCGTTCTTCCAGGAGCTGCTGACCCTCACCGGCGACAGCGGCGCGCGCGCACTGATCGGACAGCATCAGGAGGTGGTGGTCGAGGTGGAGATGGCGAGCGAGGCGGTGCTGGTGGACGTGGATACGCCGGAGGCGTTGGAAACGGCGAGAAAGCGATTAGGGATTAGGAATTAGGAAATTCCTTCCTTTAATCCCCAATCCATTCCTTCATCCCCTTGCCTCGCCCCATAGCGGCGCCAACGCCGTCGGATTGCTCACCCGGCGCGACTTGCCGTCGAAATAGGAGCCGGGTTCGAGTTGCAGATGCTCGTGATAGATCTCGCCTTCGACCGAGCAGCCGGGCTTCAGGATCAGCACATTGGCATAGATACTGGCGGCGCTGACGGTGCCGTAGATGGTGACGTTTTCGGCGACGATGCGGCCGCGGACGGTGGCCTCGCGCGTCACGTCCAGCGTCGTGCAGCGGATTTCGCCTTCGACGGTGCCTTCGAGCCGCACCCGTGCATCGATGTAGATCGAGCCTGAGACGTCAAACTCGGTGCCGATTACGATCAAACGGTCAGCCGCCAGCGCGACACCCGCCTGGCTGCCATCGTCATAAGATTGGATACCAGCATCGCTCATGGCGACTGCCTTGCGAACGCGCTTACCCCGCATGCGACCCGATATGCCCCCGCCTTCAACTGCAGCGACCTATAGCGGCAATCGGCCGGTGTGGCCAGGGTGAGACCAAATGTTTCATTTGCACCACCTCCATGGACTGTTTGTTGCAACCCGGCTAAACTGTTACGGCCGATCCGACGGCTTCATGTTCTCCACAGCGGTCCCACGTCTTCAGCGGTCCCACGTCATGACCCACTACTCCGCCCTCTCGATCCTGCGCCATGGCCTGACCGGCAACACCGGTTGGACGCGAGCCTGGCGCGATCCCGAGCCCAAACCGGCCTATGACGTTATCATCATCGGCTCGGGGCATGGGCTCGCCACGGCCTATTACCTCGCCAAGGAGCACGGCATCCGCAATGTCGCGGTGCTCGACAAGGGCTGGTTGGGCGGCGGGAACATCGGTCGCAACACGACGATCATCCGCTCCAACTACATGCTCGACGGCAATACGGCGTTCTACGAGTGGTCGATGAAGCTGTGGGAGGGGCTGTCGCACGAAATCAATTTCAACGCCATGGTCTCGCAGCGCGGCATCTATAATCTGGCGCATACGCCTGGCCAGTACGACCAGTTCGCCCGGCGCGGCAACATCATGCGACTGAACGGCATCGACGCCGAGATTTACAATCTTGCCGAGCTGAAGAAACGCGTGCGCTATCTCGACTATTCACCGACCGCGCGGTTTCCGATCCAAGGCGCCTTGTATCAGCCGCGCGCCGGCACCGTGCGCCATGATGCGGTCGCCTGGGGTTACGCGCGGGCGGCCGACAAGCTCGGCGTCGACATCATCCAGAACTGCGAGGTTTTGGGCTTCCTGCGCGACGCTACCGGCCGCGTCACGGGCGTTTCCACCACACGCGGCGACATCAAGGCCGGCAAGGTCGGCATGGCCATCGCTGGCAACTCCAGCCTGCTGGCCGAGAAAGTCGGCCTGCGCCTGCCGATCGAGAGCCATGTGCTGCAGGCGTTCGTCTCTGAACCGATCAAGCCGCTGGTCGATCACGTCATCACATTCGGTGCCGGACACTTCTATGTCAGTCAATCCGACAAGGGCGGCCTGGTTTTCGGCGGCGATCTCGACGGCTATAATTCGTATGCGCAGCGCGGTAATCTCCCGCTGGTCGAGCACGTCATCACCGAGGGCAAGGCCCTGATTCCGAGCATCGCGCGGGTAAAACTGGTGCGCTCCTGGGGCGGCATCATGGATATGTCGATGGACGGTTCGCCGATCATCTGCAAAGCGCCGATCGACGGGCTCTATCTCAACTCCGGCTGGTGCTATGGCGGCTTCAAGGCGACCCCGGCATCGGGCTGGTGCTTTGCTTTCACCATCGCCAAGGATGTGCCGCACGAGTTCAACGCCAAGTTCACGCTGGATCGGTTCCGGCGCGGCGTGCCGCTGGACGAAAAGGGCCAGGGGCCAGTGCCGGGGTGGCATTGACGTGGGCGCCGGGCGGAAGCAAGGCGCCTGGTCCAAGCCCAACGCCAAACGCCCAATGCCGTCCTTCTTTGGAGACACACCACCATGCAGTTAAACTGCCCCCACTGCGGCCCGCGCGACAGCGCCGAATTCTCCTATTACGGCGATGCGGCGCGCCAACGACCGCCGCTCAGCGACACCGATGTCGAGCACTGGCATGCTTACGTGCATGAGCGTGACAACCGCAAAGGGCCGCACAAGGAGTTCTGGCACCACATACACGGATGCCGGCAGTGGCTGGTGGTCGAGCGCAATACCGCGACACATGAGATGCTGGGGGTGGACATGGCGCGCGATGTGGCGATGGCTCGAATGGGGTCAGACCCCACTTTGAAAGGGGTCTGACCCCATGACCTCGCGATTGTCCAGCGGCGGGCGCATCGACCGCTCGCAGCCCCTGACATTCACCTTTGATGGCCGCGGCTATGCCGGGTTCGCCGGCGATACGCTCGCCTCGGCGCTGCTGGCCAATGGCGTCAAACTGGTTGGCCGCAGTTTCAAATATCACCGGCCGCGCGGCATCGTAACGGCTGGCGTCGAGGAGCCGACCGGGCTGGTCACGCTGCGCTCGGGCGGGCGGCGCGAACCGAACGTGCCCGCGCCGATGGCCGAGTTGTATGACGGGCTCGACGCGCGAAGCCAGAATGCCTGGCCGTCGCCGGCGTTCGACCTCCTGGCGCTGAATGGTCTGTTCAAGCCCTTTTTGGCGGCCGGCTTCTACTACAAGACCTTCATGGGCCCGTTCCAGAAATCCTGGATGTGGTACGAGCCGATCATCCGGCGCGCGGCGGGCCTGGGTGTTGCCGCCAGCGAACGCGATCCGGACCGCTACGAAAAGGTGAACCTGTTCGCCGACGTGCTGGTGGTCGGCGGCGGCCCTGCAGGATTGGCGGCAGCGCTCGCCGCGGGACGGGCTGGCGCACGCGTGCTGCTGGCCGAACAGATGCCAGCGCTTGGCGGCGCACTCCTGAACGAACCGGCCAATGGAGCCGCCGACGGCTGGAGCAAGGGGATCGTCAGCGAGCTGAGATCACTTCCCAACGTGACCATCCTTACCCGCACCACCGTGTTCGGCGCCTATGACGGCGGCACCTTTGGCCTGGTGGAGCGCGTCGCTGACCACAAAGCCGAGCCCGACCCGGGCGAACCGCGCCAGCGCTACATCGTGCTGCGGGCGCGCCAAGCCGTGATCGCGGCGGGCGCCATCGAGCGGCCGATCCCGTTCGGCAACAACGACCGGCCCGGCGTCATGCTGGCCTCGGCGGCTCGCGCCTATCTCAACCGCTTTGCCGTGCTGGCGGGCCGCAACATCGTCGTCTTCACGAACAATGACAGCGCCTATGCTGCCGCCGCCGACTTCAAGGCCGCAGGCGCCGCCGTCACCGTCATCGATGCGCGGCCGGCATTGGGGTCGGTTGGCGCTCAGGCGCTCAACTCCGACATCAAGGTGATCCCCGGCCACGCCATTGCCGAGACCTATGGCAGCCCGTTGCTGCAGGGCGTCGCAATCTCGCCGTTCGATCTGGCGACCGGCCAGTGCGACAACGGTTTCCGGCGTCTGGCGGCCGATCTGGTCTGCGTGTCGGGCGGGTACGATCCGCAGGTGCATCTTTCTACCCAACGCGGGCCGAAGGCAATCTGGGACGCCGCCCGCGCGTGTTTCCTGCCCGGCCCCGCACCCGACATCCAGCTCCACGCTGGCGCCATGACCGGACGCTTTGCCACCGCCGACTGCATCCGCGATGGCTATGCGGCGGGCGCTGCCGCGGCCCACAAAGCGGGAGCAACCGGCAAACCCGGCGACCTGCGCGTGCCCGAGACGCTGCCCGGCGGCGATGCGGTAGTGGCGGTGGTCTGGGACGTCATCCCGCCCAAAGGCCTGCGTGACCAGAAACGCTTCATCGATCTGCAGAATGACGTTTCGGCATCCGACATCAAGCTCGCGCATCTGGAAGGCTACGTCTCGGTCGAGCACCTGAAGCGCTACACCACACTCGGCATGGCGACCGAACAGGGCAAACTCTCCAACGTCATTGCGCTGGCCCAGATGGCCAAGCTGCGTGGCATTGAGATTCCGCAGGTCGGCACCACCGGCTTTCGTGCGCCGTACACGTCGGTTTCGCTCGGCGCGCTGGCCGGCCACGAGACCGACGAGCATCTGCGCCCGGTCCGCCGCACCCCATTCCATCGCTGGAACGAGCGGCAGGATTGCGTCTTCATCGATGCCGGGCTGTGGAAGCGGCCATGGTACTATCCGCGAGCGGTTGATGAGAAAAAACGTGAAATCGTGACATCGCCAAATCGCCAAATCGGTAATGAGACGGTTTCTTCCACGACGTCGCGGCCTCACGACCTCACGACCGCACGCTTCGAAGACGTCAACGCCGCCTATCGCCGCGAAACCAGGCAGGTGCGCGAGACAGTCGGCATGGTCGATGTGTCCACGCTGGGCAAGATCGACGTGCAGGGGCCAGACGCGGCCGAGTTCCTCAACCGGGTCTACGTCAATGGCTGGAAGTCGCTGGAGGTCGGCAAGGCGCGCTATGGCCTGATGCTGCGCGACGACGGCTTCGTGCTGGACGATGGCACCACGTCGAGGCTTGCCGAGCACCACTATTTCCTCACCACCACCACGGCCGAGGCCGCCAAGGTGATGGCGCATCTGGAATGGCTGCTGCAAACGGCTTGGCCCGATCTGCGCGTGCACGTCACATCCGTCACGGACCAGTGGGCGGGCATGGCGGTGGCCGGCCCGAATGCAAAAAAGCTGCTGGCCGATGCCGTAAAGGATGTCGATTTCAGCAACCAGGCGTTTCCCTATATGGGCGTGCGCCAGGGTCACATGGGCGACCTAGCCGTGCGCGTCCATCGGGTCTCGTTTTCGGGCGAGCTGGCTTATGAGGTGTTCTGCCCGTCTGGTTACGGAGAGGCCTTGTGCGATTTCCTGATGGAATTCGGCAAGCGGCACGCGCTCATTCTCTACGGCGTCGAAGCGCTCGGTGCGCTGCGCATCGAGAAAGGCCACATCGCGGGCGGCGAGATCGACGGGCGGCATTCGCTGGAAGACCTGCGCATGGAGCAGATGGCGTCCAAGCTGAAGCCGTATGTCGGCTCGGTGCTGCGCAATCGGCCCGAGATGCAAGGCAATGATCGGCCGCGGCTGGTCGGCCTGAAAGCGAAGGACGCCTCGCAACGCATCCGGCCCGGCATGATCCTGCAGCCGCATAATGGTCCGTACAAAGGCCACGGCCTCGGCCACGTCTCATCGACCACCTATTCGCCGGCGCTTGGCCATTCCATCGCGCTCGGCTTCGTGATCGGCGGCGCGACCATGGAGGGTCGCGTCATCGATGCGGTCTATCCGCTGAAGGGCGATATCGTGGTGGTCGAGGTCGTGTCACCGCACATGTTCGACGCCAAGGGAGAGCGGCTGCATGGTTGAGATCATTTCCGCGTTGGCGGGCCATCTGAAACCCGGCCGCCACGGCATCGAGCGCAAGGGCCAGGGCATCAGCATGCGCGAGGTTACCGGCCGCGACCTGGTGCAGGTCGGCTGGTGGCCGGGAACCGGGTCGGCGGTGCAGGCCACACTGGCCAAGGAGCTGGGGTGCGCCATCGGCGAGGCCAAGTCGCGCGTCAGCGAAAGCGGTCAAACCACGGTGTTTCTAGTCGCGCCTGACAAGGTCTGGGTGGTGGCGCCGGCCGCCGCCAACCTCCATGCCAAGCTGACAGCGGCACTACCCTCCGCGCAAGGCGTGGTCACCGAGCTTGGCCATTCGCGCACCGTGATCCGCCTCAGCGGCCCCTCGACCCGCGACCTGCTGGCCCGCAATTTCGCCATTGATCTGCATGCGTCGGTGTTCCCGCCAGGCAGCTTTGCGTCCTCCAGCATGCACCATATCGGCGCCATGCTGCATTATGTGCGCGATCTGGGAGCCGAACCGGTGTTCGATGTCTATCTGCTCAGGACGTTCGCGCTGTCGCTGTTCGAAGGGCTGTGTGAAAACGCAGAAGGGTTCGGGTACACCATCGAGGCGTAGGGGCGGGCTGCGCTCGCCGTCTTGCAACTTGCGTGCGTTGACCGAGCGGCTGCGCGCCGAACCTACGCCCTGTGGCCGGTTCGTCCTATCGCCAGGCGATTTGCGGTCAGCTGCACGCCAGCCTACAGCATCAACAACCCCTGCCGAATGCCTTGCGCCACCGCATCGGTGCGCGTCACGGCGTCGAGCTTGTCCAGGATCGACGCAACATGGAACTTCGCAGTGTGCACGGATATTTCCAGTGCCCGCGCAATCATCTTGTTGGTTGCACCTTCCGACAACAGCTGCAGCACCGCAGCTTCGCGCGGCGTCAGCGACGGGCCGCCGTTCGGCCCCCGCTTGGCATTGCGGGCAGCACCGTCGGGCGGTAGCAGCTTGCGCAGCAACTCAGGCGGCAGCACAACCAGACCTTGGCGCGCCGCCTCGATGGCAGCAGCCAGTGCCGGGCCGCCGATCGAGCCTTCGACCACGCCCGATGCGCCGAGCTGCAGCGCTTCGAGTTGCCGGCTCCCCGAGGCGACCGCGAGCCAGGCCGGCGCATCGTCTGCGCCGTCGTCGATGACGATCACCGGCGTGCCGCCCAAGCCATCCCCCGGCCGCGCGGCCAGGAAACGGGCACCGGCAATCCGCGCCACTTGCCGTTCCAGCCGGCGACTGGGACTGGGCGCGGATTGGGCGATCTCGTCATCGATGGCGTGAGGGTCGAGATCTGGGGGCTCGGTGTAGCCGTCGGGGCTGTGATCCATGGTGATCATGTGGTGGGCCGTTCGCCAATGGTCAAGCGGGCGATCGCCGGTTGGCCCGCGCGGATCAGGCTCAAGTCCACGCTCTGGCCAACTGTTTCCGGCGCCAAGCGATGGAACACCTCGCGCACCGAGCCGACCGGCTCGCCGTTCCAAGAGAGGACTATGTCGCCTTGCAGCAGGCCAGCGGCATGGGCAGGCCCATTGGCATCGACGCTCACAACCATGATGGCCGAGCGTTTCTCGGTTGAACCGACCGAAGCTTCAATCGGAACCGGCTGAAGCCCGGCGCCCAGATAGCCGCGCGCCACCCGCCCTTTGCTCTCCAGCTGCGCTGCCACCCGCTCGATGGTGGCGGTGGGAATGGCCAGATGCGAATGCCGCGGCCCAGCGGCGATCATGCCGATCAGGCCGCCATCGGCCCCAAGCAGCGCGCCGCCCTCGAGATGCCGGTCAAAGCGCATATCGAGCCCGATGTATTGGTCGATCTTGCCGCCCTGCTGGCTCTGCCAGGAGCCGGACGCCGACGACACCATGGCCAGGTTGGCAAGCACGCCATGACGGCCGCGCCCCAGCGCGACGGCCAGTTGGCCGAGCGCGGCGGGAATGGCGTTGATTGGAGCGGTTAGCGCCGCCGTCGCTGCATCGCAGCGCAACAGCGCAATATCGGTACTTGGATCGCGCCCGGCGAAAGTGGCTGCTACGCGCGTGCCATCGGGGAGTGTCACCGCGATACCCTCATCGGCCTCGACCGCCTCTTCGGCGGTGACGATCAGGCCTGGCCGCCAGACCAGGCCACTGGCCGGCGGTCCCTTGCGGGCGTGCACGCGGACAATGGCGGGGGCTGCCGCAGTGGCGATCTGGGAGATATCGGCAGCGAGGGTGGCGAGAGAGGTGGTCATGGGTGGCTCCGGGGCGAGGTGAGTTCTGTTGCCCGGACTTTCGCTGATCGGTGCAGGTGGGACCACTGGTACGATGGGCAGGGTTGGGGCGATCGCACAACCGAGCGGTGCGTCGCGCATGTCGATCGTCGTCGAGGATGCCAATGCCGGAGCGCTCAAGCTCAATATGCGCTGTGACTCTGTCGAGCAGGCGAGGCGGCCCTATGTGCCGCTTCCCGGATCGAGGGACACCGGCCATTGGCTGATGCTTGAGAAAACAATAGCGATCCAGGCCAGAGTGGAACCTGCGCGAAATCCGATCGTCCTGGGCGGGCTTGCGCCCTAGCGTTGTGACTCATAACGTACCCGCCGTTTTCGTCATTCCCGCGTGGGCGGGACGTCATGCAAGCCAGTGTCTTGGACGCGGTATCGGCGCGAGATACCGCCATGCGATCAATGGCTTCCGGACATGGATTCCGTGCCCAACCATTGGCATGCATGCCCCCGCCCGCGCGGTAGTCACAAATTGGCGGGTACCTTTTGAATGGGTCTGGACACGAGATTTCGGCCGATCGAGACGTGCTCAATCTCCCCCTACGGCCGCCACCCGTCCGGCGCATCCTCCTCGACCGCCATCGTCACGCTCTCGCGCACCGCCGCCGCTTCCGGACGGATCACGGCGGCCAGTTTGCGCAGCGCCTCGGTCACGCCCTTGCCCGTCACGCCCGACAGCAACAGCGGCACTTTGCGGGCCGCCTTCTGCAGCGCGGCCGATTTTTCCTCAATCAGTTCGGGTTCGGCGGCGTCCCACTTGCTCAGTGCCACTACTTCCTTGCGCTTGTCCAGCCCGGCCCCATAGGCCTTCAGCTCGCGCCGCACGGTCCGATACGCCTCGGCAACGTCCGGCTCGTTGATGTCGACCAGATGCAACAGCACCTTGCAGCGCTCGACGTGCCCCAGAAAGCGCGTCCCCAGGCCCGCCCCCTCGTTGGCGCCCTCGATCAGCCCCGGAATGTCGGCCAGCACGAAGTCCACCGCATCCACCTTCACCACGCCGAGATTGGGATGCAGCGTCGTGAACGGATAGGCGGCAATCTTGGGCTTGGCCCCAGAGACCGCCGCCAGGAAGGTCGACTTGCCCGCATTCGGCAGGCCAATGATACCCGCGTCGGCAATCAGCTTCAGGCGCAGCCAGATGGTGATCTCGACGAACGGCTCGCCCGGATTGTGGTGGCGCGGCGCACGGTTGGTGGCGGTCTTGAAATGGGCGTTGCCGAAGCCGCCATTGCCGCCCTGCAGGATCAGCGCGGTGTCGCCGGGTTTGACAAGATCAGCAATCAGCGTCTCGTTGTCCTCGGCAAAGATCTGCGTGCCCGGTGGAACTTTGAAAACCATGTCGGCCCCGCCCGCCCCCGAGCGGTTGCGCCCCATGCCCCCGCCGCCCGGTTCGGCGCGGAAATGCTGCTGGTAGCGGTAGTCGATGAGGGTGTTGAGGTTTTCCACGCAGCGCGCGATGACATCGCCTCCGCGCCCGCCGTCGCCGCCATCGGGCCCGCCGAATTCGAGGAATTTTTCACGCCGGAACGAAAGCGCGCCGTTGCCGCCGGCGCCCGAGCGGATGTAAATTTTGGCTTGGTCGAGGAATTTCATGTGGTGGTAATGCCACAGGTGGGCGGGCGGGGGAAGGTGTCTCGCATCAAACACCCAGGTGTGCCACACGAGAAAGCATGACAAAGACGCTGACCACGGGGACGCTGACCACGGGTGTTCCCTCGGCTACGCCTACCGGCGCCGCCGGGTGCGGCTGGAAATCACACCCCTACGCGGCAACTGCTATGTGCGCCGGTACGGATAGCAGCGCGCCGCATCCAGCGTCACATCGAAATGCTGCGCCAGCAGATTGATAGCGCCCGGATAATCCCGGTACGGATCTGAATTGTTCGGGCCGACCAGGATGGGGCGGAAGTTGGCGGGACCGGCGCCGGCGGGGGGCAACATGGCGGTGACCAGGGCGGCGCCCTCGCGGTCGCGCAGGGTCAGGAACAGCGGCATGCGGCGCGTGATGTGGGCCCTCAGGCCGATGTTCTGTTCCGACAGGCGCGCTCCCGGGGGCGGCGTGTAGGATTTGGCCGCGGTCTCCTCGGCGTCGCGGAAATAGCGCTCGACGGCGTGGCTCATGGCGCGGCTCTCGAGCGCAGCCTCCGCCAGTGTCTCGATGCGGAACCAGGTCGCCGCACCGGCATCGCACACATATTGCATCGCAGCCCCCGGTGAACGGTCTTGGACCTTCAAGGTAGGGCGTCCGGCCAGGGTTGCAAGTGCATTTGTGTGGCGCAGGGCTGGCGCGGACGAAAACGGGACGGTGGTGGACGACAGCGGGCGCTGGCGCGACTATGCTGGGCGGACATGGGCGATAACAGAACCATGCTGGGCAAAACGAAACGGGAACGGATATGAGCAAAGTCGCCATCGTCACTGCCGCCGGACGCGGCATCGGGGCCGCCATCGCCCAGGCGCTGGCCGCCGACGGGTACACGCTGGCGCTGTTGTCGCCCGGCGAAACGGTCGAGGGATTAGGTGGATCGTTGGGCGGATTCGGGATACGTGGCAGCGTCACCGAGCCAGCCGACCTCGCGCGACTGGTGGCCGAGACGATGCAACGATTTGGACGGATCGATGCCGTCGTGACCAACACCGGCCACCCGCCCAAGGGGCCGCTGCTGGAGATCTCGGACGCCGACTGGCACACGGGGTTCGACATGGTGATGTTGAACGTCATCCGCCTGACACGGCTGGTCACGCCGATCATGCGTACACAGAATAGCGGGGCGTTCCTCAACATCTCCTCGGCCTTCGCCTTCGAACCCGAGAGCGATTTCCCGATGACCACCTTGCGCGCCGCGCTCAGCGCCTGGACCAAGCTTTATGCGGATCAATACGCTCCCGACGGCATCCGCATGAACTGCCTGCTGCCGGGCTTCACCGACAGCCTGCCCGTAAAGGAAACGCGCCGCGCCCGCATCCCGATGGGCCGCTACGCCCGCGCCGAAGAGATTGCCAATGCAGCCGCGTTCCTGGTTTCGGACAAGGCCAGCTACATCACGGGACAGAGCCTGCGGGTGGATGGCGGAGTGACGCGGGTAATGTGAGGGACACGCCCGATTATCAGGATCGTCGAACCGTCACGCCAGATATTTGCCGATCGGCTCGAAATACTGCTCCCGCCAGCCTTTTGCCAGGTGCGCACGATGATCTTCGGGAAAGCCGACATGTGTGACGGTCAACCGCGCGCCTATCCCCTCGTCGGCGAGGTCGAAGCGGACGATCGAATAGACGCCTTCATCCCAGTTGCCAGCTCGCCAAGCCTGCACGATGCGCTTGGCCGGCAGCAGTTCGACATTGCGCCCACTGATCATGCCGCCAAACATCGAAAACGCGCCGCCGGCGGTTGGCTCGATCGTGGCCTCGCGTCCGCCGGTGAAGGCGGTGAACTCCTTGCTGTCGAGCAGGATGTCGTAGAGACGCTTGGGCTTGGCCTTAAACACGACGCTCTGCTGAATGGCGTTGGTCATCGTGAGCTCTCCTCACCGAAATTGCGATAGCTGTCTGGCAGGACTTCCATTTGGCATCTTAATTGAGTAACCAAATGGTTTCCTATCACTACAAAGGATCGCCCGTGCCGTCAAGCATCCGCTCGCCACGCCTGGCCAACACTGAGGATCGACTGGACCGCGTGTTTCATGCTCTGTCCGACCGTACGCGCCGCGCGCTGCTGCAACGGCTGGCGCGTGGGCCCGCGTCGGTTTCGGAGCTTGCCGAGCCGTTCGCCATGAGCCGGCCGGCGGTATCGAAACACTTGCAGGTGCTGGAGGAGGCTTGTCTGATCGCGCGCACCATCGACGGACGGATGCACCGTTGTTCCATCATGGCAGAACCCTTACGCGACCCTGTGCAGTGGCTGGAGCCCTATCATGCCTTCTGGGACGAGACGCTGGGTGCGCTCGCCGCCTATGTCGAGACGGACCCACCTGAGAAACCGGACCCTGATCGGGATTGACCGGTGCAGCATCTATGTCGCCATCGAAGAGGCTTGCCGGGCTTGGTTGAGCACATGCGCCGCCACCGCAATGAACACGATCCCGCCGCCAACAAAGGTCACCAAACCCGGTGTTTCACCGAACGCCAGCCAGACCCAGACCGGAGCCAAGGGCGCATCCAGCGCGCCGAGCAGCGCCGTTTCGATCGGAGGCAAGAGGCGCGAACCGAGCGTGAAGAGCGCCAGGCCGACGGCCGAGTTGACCAGCCCGAAGCCCACTAACAGCCAGAGATCGTGGCTGGTAACGCCGACCCCATGCGCGAAAGGCGTAGCCGCGGCAGCGCTCGCCAACGCAGATACCGCCGCCGCGGCCATGGTCGGGATGCCCTTGTTGAAGCGGGCAATCACGATCAGCACCGCCATGCCAATCGTCATCGCCAGCGACAGAACATCGCCGAATATCCCACCCTCGACGCCGAAACCGACCATCAGGCCGACGCCTACCAGCGCCGCAACACTCGCTGCCGCCGCGCCCAAAGAGGGCCTTTCGCCAAGCACGATCCATCCCAAGGCGCCGGCCAGAAACGGCAGCGTGGCGTAGATCACCGCCGAATGGGCGACGGTCGTATAGCGCAGCGACGTGATGAAGCAGATCATCGCGCCGGCGCCGAGCAACCCAAAGGCCCATCCCGCCCAGCCGAGCCGCCCGAAATCGCGCAGCGCCCGCGAGCCCCCCATCATCAGCATGACTGCAATGATGCCAAGCCCACCGAACAGCCCGCGCCAGGCCAGCATGGTCCAGGCATCATGCGGAATGAGACGTGTAAAGAGCCCAGCCGTGCTCCATGCGATGGTCGAGGCGATCATCAAGACGAGGCCGAGGCGGTAGTTGGCACGGAGGCTCGGCGAGGCTGCCGCCACCTGACTGCTCATGACGTACCCGTCTTTAGCCAATCCCCGCTGGTGTTCCACCAGCGATGCGGATTAGCCTTGTCGTCCAGACCCTTGGTGCGGCTTGACCACACGTCTTCGACCCGGATCACCGGCTCCTGATAGCTGTGCACTTGATAGATGGTCTCGATCACTTGCGCCAGCAGCGCCTGATCGTGCGGGACTTCAAAGCTCACCGCAACAACGCCGGGACGTTTGCGCAACTCCGTTTCCGCTCCCGCCACCGCGCCCTCAAGCGGCCGGTAGCGCTCGATCCCCGGGGCAGATTGAAACGCATTGCTGTCGTAGGCGCCCATGGTCAGCGGCACGATCTTGCACACATGCTCCATGATGCGATCCACGTCCTCGATGGGCGCGAACAGCCGCAGCAGGAAAACCCGCTCCATACGGATGGATTCTGTCTCGAAGCCCGCATCTGCCATGGGGTCACCGCCGGGTTGCTGTGCACGGTTGGTGTGCACGTGTCGCTCAAGTCTTGTAGCAGATTGCTGCTGACAACTGCGTGTCAGCAATGTTTGCTTGGGATGGCCAAGGAGGCGCCCACCCGTGAGCCGATCGGACCGCATGTTCGAGATCATCCAGCTGCTGCGGAGCGCCGCTGCGCCGCTCACGGCCGAGACCATTGCAGTGGCGCTCGAAGTCACGAAACGCACGGTTTATCGGGATATCTCAGCCTTGGCCGCGATGCGTGTCCCGATCGAGGGCGAGGCGGGCATCGGCTATGTCATGCGGCCGGGTTTTGATCTGCCGCCGCTGATGTTCAGCGTCGAGGAAATCGAAGCCATCGCCGTTGGGCTGGCGCTGCTCGGGCGCGCCGGCGATGCCGGGTTGCTGGCTGCGGCTGCCAGTGTCAGCCAAAAGATCGGCACGGCACTGCCTGGGCGAGAGGGTCACAACCTCGACGCTCAGCCGCTCTATGCATCGCGCTGGCACAACATTCCAGCGGCCGCTGTCGACCTCCGAGCGCTGAGGCAGGCCATTCGCAACGAGGAGAGGTTGCGCATCAGCTATCAGGACGCGGGCGGCAACCCGACCAAGCGGACGGTCAAGCCGCTGGCCCTGGTCTACTACGTCGACAGTCAGATCCTTGTCGCCTGGTGCGAGTTGCGGGCTGATTTCCGGCATTTCCGGCTCGACAAGATTGCTGCCTGCAAACCAACGGGCAAGCGGTTCACCGGCCAAGGCGAGGTTCTTCGCATGCGCTGGCAGAAGACGCGCGAATCGGAGACAGTAGACTAATGTCCTGCCCAATTGTCCCCACAAATTGAAATTCAGGCCGGGAAATTAGTATAGTGTCCCCGATTTATGCCAATCGGCAGGACGCCCAGCCAGCCGGCCAGGGTACTGCGGGCCGGTGCGTAGCCCGCCTCGGCGCGGGGCAGCATGTAATGCAGCGATTCCACCGTCGCTCCGCGTGCCTCGCACCAATCGAGCGAGCGAGCGTAAGGGCGAAAGCCAAGGCCGGTGAGGACACGGCCAGAGGCGGGATTGTCGATGAAATGGCCAGACAGGAATTTTTGCAGCCGGTTGTGCGAAAAGCCATAGCGCAGCACGGCTGCAGCGGCTTCGCGGGCATAGCCGCGGCCCCAGTGGTCGCGCCCCAGCCAATAGCCGAGGCCGCCGACGGCGAACAGCGAACTGTGATAGGAGACGCCGCCGATCAGCCGGCCATCGCTCTCGACGCCAAGCCGCACGTCGATCCAGGTCGGCTTCAGCCAGCGCCGGGCGGTCGCCTCGCTGAACGGCAGCGCGATATCGGCCAGCATGCTGGCAACGCGCGCATCGCCGAGCAACAGGGCCAGCGCCGCAGCATCGGTGCGCTTGAGCGGCCGCACGATGAGGCGTTCGGTTCGCAGCGTGATCACGATGCAGCATACCAGGATTGCGCCTCGGCAGCGGCGCGCGCCAGGACATAGGTCAACGCCACGACGTCGGTACCGCGGGAAACGCAGGAGAGCGTGCGCCGGCCGTTGGGTTTGAAACCGCATTTGGCGATGACGCGCTGCGAGGCCGGGTTGTCGATAAAATGGCTGATCGGGATCGTGGCGCGTTCGGTCGTTGCGAACACATGCCGGATCAGCGCCTGGGTCATCTCAGTGGCATAGCCGTGACCCCAATAGGGCTTGCCGACCCAATAGCCGAGTTCGCCGACCGCCGGGCCGCCGATCACGTCGAAGCTGCAAACCCCGATAAGTTCGTCGACGTCGCGGGTGGCGACAAACACCTGTTCCGCGCCGGCCTGGCCGGCCGTCAGCCAGGCGAGGATGTTTTCGACAGTGTTGGGATGAGGGATGCGCGTCGTCATGCGCGCGATGTCGAAATCGCTCGACAGCGCCGACAGCGCCTCGGCGTCGGTGACGCGCGGCGGACGCAAGACCAGGCGCCGTGAGGTTATCTCGACCATGGCAACATCCTATCAGCCGCCGCGCTGAGGCGGCAACGTGACGGTTGTCGCGGGAGCGTCATCGCTGCGAGGCAATTATCGCGAAGGTTGCATCACAGCGTGTGGACCGCCTGGTGAGCAGCGGCCAGCACTACATTGGGGCGGCTTGCGGCCAGCCTCGTACTGCGGGCACGATGCAAAAGGGCCGCCGCAAGCCGCCCCTATGCCTCGGCATCGTTGCCATTCGATTAAGCGCTTGGTCGTGCTCCTTACTCGGCGGCCACCAGCTTTGCAGTCGGAACCGCCTTCTTGGAGCCGGCCCTGCCGCGCGCCGTGGCGCCGGTGTTGGCGTTGGTCGCGCCGGTTGCAATCACGGACACGAAAATCCGGCCGCGTTGTCGCTTGCGGAACTCGACCTGGCCCTCGACCACTGCATAAATCGTGTGGTCGACGCCCATGCCGACGCCGGTGCCCGGATGCCATTCGGTGCCGCGCTGGCGGATCAGAATGTTGCCCGAAATGACGTGCTCGCCGCCATACTTCTTTACGCCAAGCCGCTTGCCCGCGGTATCGCGGCCGTTTCGCGTTGAGCCGCCGCCTTTATGGTGAGCCATAAGAGTCAATCCTTCGTCTTGCCGTCCCTTGGGGACTTATGGCGATTTGAGTCAGAGCTTAACTGTTACCGCGCTCGCGATCAATCTTTGCGCGCGGCGCCTTGCCGGCCAGCAACTCGCGGGCCTGCTCCTGCCATTCCTCACGCTTGACGCGGCCGGGGAATTTCAGATCCTGCTCCAGCTCGGTGATGTCCATGTCGGTCATCGCGGCGACCTGCCAGAAGTGGTAGATGCCGTTCTCGTTCAGCACCTTTTCGGTCTTGTCAGCAACGCCGCTGATCAGACCAAGCTCATCTGCCTTGCCGCCTTGTGGGGCGGATAAGCGCTTGAACGCCTGCTCGCGGCCAGACGACAGGTCGCCCACCTGGTCAACCTTGGCGCGCGGCGCCATGCCGGACATCAGCTCGCGAGCCTGCTCGCGCCACTCTTCGCGCTTGATGCGGCCGGGGAACTTCAGTTCGTTCTCCAGCTTGGCAGCCTCGGCGTCCGACATGGCTGCAACTTGCCAGAAGTGGAAAATACCGTGGCGGTTCAGCACCTCGGCGGTCTTTTCAGCAACGCCACCGATGCGGCCGAGATCGTCCGGAGCGCCTTCGGGAGCGCTCAGCAGACGGAAGCTATCGGTACCAGTGGGCTTATGGCTGTGGCCATGACCATGATCATCGTGATCATAGTGAGCGTGATCGTGATCGTGGCCGTCGTGATCGTGGTCAGGTCCGGCTTGGCCCGCTGACTTGCCGCGGACGGCCGCACTGACGCCGCCTCGGCGACTCAAAGCATGCAGACCGTTCGGCACAATCGGTCGCGGCGTGGCGACGCGGCCAACTGCGGCATCCCACAGCGCCGGAATGGCGGTCTGGGACGGTGCCTGGCCACCGGTGAGAATTTCGGTGATGCGAATGGTCGTCAGGTGCTGACGATGGCCCTTCTTGCGCCGATAGTTATGACGGCGGCGCTTCTTGAAGATAATGACCTTGTCGGCCCGGCCCTGATCTTCGATCTCGGCAGCGACCGACGCGCCCTTGACCAACGGCTTGCCGATTTCGGCGGCCGCGCCGCCGACCATCAGCACTTCGGAGAACTGCACCCAATCCCCAACCTTGCCGGACAGTTTTTCGATTTCAATAACGTCATTGGCGGCAACACGATATTGCTTACCGCCGGTCTTGATGACCGCGTACATGGCAGTTCCTCGTTCTTCAC
>JANLQJ010000298.1:0-28284 GCA_031367715.1 Hyphomicrobiaceae bacterium
AATCGATGGCGTCGATAGACGTGCACGTCCTGGTCTCGATGCGGCCGTGGCTCTTTTCCAGTGTCTGGTGCCGGCTGATGGCGCAATCTGCGTATTTGCGGGACTTCTGCTCGGCAAAGAACAGTTCGACATCGGTCCTCAGGGTGCCCTGATTGCCTTTCAGGGCCAGCACATAGTCGGCGTCTTTGGCCAGGATCTTGGCGGCGATCTCCTTTTGGCAACCCATGGCATCGATGGTCACGATCGAGCCTGTAACGGTGAGCAGATCCAGCAGTTCGGGGATCGCCGTGATCTCGTTCGATTTGTCGGCCACCTTGCGCTGGCCCAGGACCATCCGCTGGCGGCTGGAAAAGGCCGAGATCACGTGGATCGGTGCCTTGGCACCACCTTCCTGATAGGAGCGCCGCAGCGTCTTACCATCGATGGCCACGATCTCGGGCCCGAGCCCGGTCAGCGAGGCGACCCAGGCGATGAAGCAGCTCTGGAACGCTTCGGCGTCGAGCGCGGCGAACAGATTGCCGAACTGGTCATGGGACGGCGTGCCGTTTTCGAACGGCCGGAAGCGACGCAGGAAGTCGAGTTTCTTCTTGCCGAACTCCGCGATCTCGACCCAGCTGTCGGCGCCGGCCAGCACCGCCAGCAGGCACTGCAGCAGCATCTCGTCCAGCGGATAGGCGACCTTCCCGCTCTGGCGCGGATCGTCGAGGTCCTCGAAATGCTCCAGCCAGTCAATGACTTGATCGTAGACGAGCTCAGCCTGGGTTTGGGCGTGCGTCACTTGTGGCTCCCCTCGCGAATCAGAGGAACACCACAGATTCAGCATTCGCGCGGCTTGTCACTCACAGATTCATGCAATCGCCCTGACGTACACCCTTCGTGCCAGGGAGACTGCTGCTCGCCTATGCCATGCTGTGGGTCATCCAGTATTGTCTTTGATGGCTCAGTACAGCCCGCCGGTGCCGTTGGCGAGGCTGGCACCCTGGTCGGCCGGCCCGCCAAGGTCGCCCTGGGCTACGTTGCTCGCGTCCGGCGGATCGGTGTCGGGTTTGAAGGCTTCGAGGATCGATTCTGCGTCCTCCGCAGTGGCTCGCGCACCGGTATGCCGGTCAATGCGCACCAGCTTGATGCCGGGGGGAACGCGGAACGGTACTGCCGGCTTGTCCTTCAGCGCTTCAATAAGGAAGTCGCGCGCGATCGGGGCCGCGACGAGGCCGCCAGTCGTCTGGTCGCCCATCGGCTTGGGGGTGTCGAAGCCGACAAACACGCCGACCACCAGATCGGGCGTGAACCCAACGAACCAGGCGTCCTTGGCCTGGTTGGTAGTGCCGGTCTTGCCGGCCACTGGCTTGCCGACCGCCTTCAGCGCCGTCCCGGTGCCGCGCTGCACCACGCCTTCCATCATCGAGGTGATCTGGTAGGCGGTGTGCGGGTCGATCACCTGACGGGTATCGGGATCGGTCTCGTCGGCACGGAAATCGGGCTCGTCCTGGCCTTCCCATTTGGCCGCCTCGCAGCCGTCGCAGATGCGCTTGTCGTGCCGCATCACGGTTTTGCCGTTGCGGTCCTGGATACGATCGATCAGCGTTGCGGTGACTTTATGCCCGCCATTGGCAATGACACAGTAGCCTGTCGCCACGCGTAGCAAGGAGGTTTCACCCGCGCCCAGCGCCATCGACAGGACGGGCATCAGATTGTCGTAGACGCCAAAGCGTTTGGCGTAGTCCGAGATCAGCGGCATGCCGACATCCTGGGCCAGCCGCACCGTCATCAGGTTGCGCGAATATTCTATGCCAGTGCGCAGCGTCGAGGGGCCGTAATACTTGCCTTTGTAGTTCTCCGGCTTCCAGATATCGAGGCCGTGGCCCTGTTCGATCTCGATCGGTGCATCGAGGATGACGCTGGCGGGGGTGTAGCCGTTGTCGAGGGCGGCGGCATAGACGAAGGGCTTGAAGGCTGAGCCGGGCTGCCGGCGAGCTTGCGTCACGCGATCGAACTGGCTGGCGGCGAAGCTGAAACCGCCCACCAGCGACAGCACACGGCCGGTATGCGGGTCCATGACCACAATGGCGCCGCCGACTTCCGGAATCTGCATCAGCTGCCAGGCATCATCGCCAGCACTCGATGGCGCGACATAGATGACGTCGCCGGGTTGCAGCAGCGTATCAATGGTCTTGCCCTTTTTGAGCGCCCACTTGACGCCCTCTACTGGCACCGTGATCTGATCTTTGGCAGCATCGATCTTGCCGTTCGGTTGGCGTCCCGGCTGCAGGCCGACAGTGGCACCCTGTGCCGTGATCTCCAGGACGACGCCCAGCCGCCACGGATCGATGTCGTTCCAGACCTCGATCGCGCCGAGCTGCGAAGCCCAATCATCGCCGGAAACTTCGATCTTGTTCACAGCGCCGCGCCAGCCGCGCGAGCGATCAAAACGCACCAGGCCATCGACCAGGGCTTTCTTGGCCTGACGCTGGTAGGTTGGATCTAGCGTCGTGCGCACCGACAGGCCGCCAGACAGCGCCTTTTCTTCGCCGAACATGTCCACCAGTTCGCGCCGGACATCCTCGGCAAAGAACTCCGCCGCGAACACATGTGGGCTGACTTGATGCATGTTGATGCCCAGGTCCTTCTGAGCCAATCCAGCGTCACGCTCTTCCTTAGCGATGAAGCCGTTCTCGTACATCTGGCCGATGACCCAGTTGCGCCGCGACATTGCGGCCTCGGCATGCTTGAATGGATTGTAATTGTTCGGCGCTTTGGGCAGGGCTGCCAGATAGCCGACTTCGGCCACGTTCAGCTCGTGCAACTCTTTGCCGAAATAGTTCAGCGATGCCGCCGCGACCCCATAGGTGCCTTCGCCCAGATAGATCTCATTCAGATACAGTTCGAGAATCTGCGGTTTGGAATAGGCCCGCTCGATGCGCAAAGCCAAGATGGCTTCTTTGATCTTGCGGTCCATCGAGCGTTCGCTGGTCAGAAGGAAGTTCTTGGCCACCTGCTGCGTAATGGTGGAGGCGCCATTCAGCCGGGTGCCATGCACGGCATAATTGAAGACGGCGCGGCCGATACCGAGATAATCAAGCCCATTGTGCTCATAGAAGTTCTTGTCCTCGGCCGACATGAAGGCCTGCACCAGGCGCTTGGGCATGGAGTTGATCGGCACGAAGATGCGCTTTTCGCGCGCGTATTCGGCAATCAGGCTGCCGTCGCCAGCGTGCACGCGTGTCATCACCGGCGGCTGGTAGTGGCGAAGCACCTCGTAATCGGGCAAATCCTGCGAATATTTCCAGAACACCAGGCCGACGGCGGACGCCGCGCCAACCAGCAGGACGACGCCGCCAGCAAAGGCAAAGCCAAGAAAGCGCAGCATCAAGCTGCGGTGCTTCTTCCGCTTTGCAGTCGGCGGAACAAACGGCACTGCCATTGGTGGTCGATCCCAGGATTGTCGTTCAGGTCAAACATTTTTTGGACTGAAGGAGCTGTCGCTAACCGCTGCCCAACATAGCCAAGCCAACATAGCGAAGAATGTGGCGACAGGACGCTACCGCGAAATGCAACAAAAGCGATAGGCCAGCCCATTCGCCAAACGGCCAGCACAAGGCGTGCACAGCCAGCGCGAGCGGATCCGGTTACCGACCATAACGTCGAGCTACTCTACCCCCTGTTCGGCAGATATGCGCAGGGTGCGGCATTACTTCACGGGAGCGGGCAGCATGGCGGCAACGCCACCTTTGGCGCGCTGGTCAAAGAACGACTGAATGGCGGCCAGGATGCCTGAGGCAATCTTTGCTTGTCCGTCGGCCGATTGCAGTCGCGGCGAATCACGCAGGTTGTTCATATACCCCGTTTCCACCAACATCGCGGGGACGTCCGGCGGTTTCAGGACATAAAAGCGGGCAGACCGGTTGGGCTCGGCCGTCATCGGCATGATTTTCGAAAGCGCAGCAACCGCCGTTTCGGCAAGATGAAGATCGTAGTTCTTGGTCTCGTCGAGAGCCAGGTCCATGCCCATGTTACTGACAAACTGTCCCTCGTCGGACGCCTTGGCCTCACCAAGCAGTTGTTGTGAAATGATCGCTTTGAATGCCTCGACCCGCGGTGCTTCATTGTAGGCGGTGGTCGAGCGGACGTAGATCGTGGCCCCGCCAACCGGCTGCCAGCGGCGCGAGTTGGTGGTCGAATCGGCGTGGATAGAAACCATCAGGTCGGCTTTTTTTTGCTCGGCGATGTCAACCCGGCGTTCCAGCGGGATGAACACGTCAGTGTCGCGCGTCATATACACATCGAACTTGCCCGATTTGAGCAACAGTTGGCGGACCATGCTGGAGATGGCCAGGACCACGCGCTTTTCTTCCGCCCCATCAGGGCCGACGGCGCCCGAATCGGTGCCGCCGTGGCCAGGATCGAGCACCACCAACGGCTTGCGCTTAGCCTCGCCGTCAACCACCGTCGGCGCATCATTGGATGTCGCGGCCATGACGGGCGCTACCGGATTGGTTTTGATCGGGCGGCGCGGCAAGTGCGCAAGAAAGGTTTTGGCGTCGGTGGCGGCGAGCGCGATCTTGAACGCCGAGGGCCCCTGGCCATCCTTCGACAGGATGCCGGCACTTTCCACCAGCACCGGGCCGGTCGTGTTGATGACCAGCCGCGAGCGCCCAGGGCCAACCTGACCATAGCGATAGTCGCTGACAACGCCAAAGCTGCGTTCGCCCGACCCTCTTGGGAGCCGGAATTCAATCGCCGGCATGTCGATAATCACGCGATAGGGGTTGTCGAGGGCAAACACCTTGTAGGTGATCGGATGGCTAAGATCGAGACTGAGGATGGTGCGCGAGGCGTCGCCCGTGAGTTGTGCGCTCAACGCCACGGCCTCCTCGGCCGAGGCGGCACGCATTGCGGACAGGATCAGGAGGCCGGCAAGCCCCAGCCTGAATAAGTTGGCCTTCAACATTCCCAAGCGCTTCCCCAAATCGTCCGCGCCCCCGCAAGGAGCCGCTGGTCCCGATGCCATCAGCTGACCAGGGTCTCAAAACTGGATTAACCAGGGCTAAAGCCGATAAACCCGATATCTGGCGTCATTGAGGCTTGCCGACCACCAATCGAGCCTTTAGCCGACGCTGGCTCTCGGTAAATCCTTGCTCCGCAGGGCGGCTGCGGCTATATAGAGGAGGTGCGTCCTTCATTGTAGCCGCAGCAACGCCGCACGCACCGCCTGATCTCCTGGTTTCGTTCGCATGCCCAACCATTTAAGGGCAGTTGACTAAAGGGGCACGACGGGGCGACTGGCAGCGGCCATGGGTGGGATTAGGCGGCGGTTCGTGGTCTCGATTTGCGCCGAAGGCTGCAGCCGAAAAGCTGCCGTCGGTAATTGCCGACGAGCTGAGCCGACGAGCTAAGCCGACAGGCAAGCCACGGGAACTTTCGCCGGACAACTTTTTCGCAGTGATTTCGGGCTCGCTCTCGATGCGAATCTGAGATTTCATTGCGCGTCGCCAGCTATTGGGGCTCGCACGCCCGATGCTGGTCGAGGCAGCCGCTTGCTTTGGGGCGCTGCCGTAAGCGGAGCGATGGCGCATCATTTGATGTCACGTCGTCTCGCAAGGGGTCGATGGAAGACCGGGGTCGAGTTGAGCTCATTGGCTCGGTCGGCCTTGGTCTATTGGAAACGATGACGAAATTGCATTGTTCCCGTCAGAACAATTCCGCAGCTAAGTCCCTGGTGGCTTGGCATGGCGCGTTGCAGGCTTGCTTGACGGCAAGCCGCGAACGCCCAATTGGCGGAGCGGCGGACACTGCCATCCATACAACCGCGCAGGCCAAGACTTCGGCGGGACTTCCCAACCTAGCGTTGCGGGGATTCAGCCCTCCTGGCCAAGCGCCAAGGACAATCAACAATGACCACAGACAAGATGCTTATCGATGCAGCGCACCCCGAGGAGACCCGGGTCGTGGTGCTGCGGGGCAACCGCATTGAGGAATTCGATTTCGAGAGCGCGGCCAAGAAGCTGCTGCGTGGCAACATTTATCTCGCCAAGATCACTCGGGTAGAGCCGTCCCTGCAGGCTGCTTTTGTTGACTATGGCGGCAACCGGCACGGCTTTCTCGCGTTCAACGAGATCCATCCGGACTACTACCAAATTCCGGTCGCCGACCGCGAAGCCCTGCTGCGCGAAGAGGCCGAGGCGGCCGAAGCCGAGGCACGCCAGGAAGCCAGGGAATTTGGTGGCGGCGGGAACGATCACGCCCATGACCACACCCACGATGCCGCCCCCGGGGGTGCCGAGGAGGCTATCGAGACCGTTGGCGACGAGGCGGGCAATCCGGAGTTCGAGGAAGTCGGCGGCGGCTCGGTGCCGTGGGACGTCGAAGAGCCCGCCAGCGGCGCAACTGGTGCCATGGCCGAGCGCCGCGACGATCCGGTCCTGCGCTCCGCCCAGCCGATGTCCGAGCTGATTCCTCAAGTGGAAGCGGCAGCCAACGACGGCGACTGGCAGGTCCAACCAGCCAGCCAAGACGCCAATGGCGAGCACAGCCATACTCACGACCATGCAGGCCACGACCATGGCGATCATCCGGCCATGGACGCTGCCCCGGTTCACGGTGCTGACGGTGCCCCTGTCCCGGCCCTGGACGAGACGGTGGAAGAGACCGCCGCGCGCCGCCGCCGGCCGCGCCGCGCCAGCTACAAGATCCAGGAAGTCATCAAGCGCCGCCAGATCATCCTGGTGCAGGTCGTCAAGGAAGAGCGCGGCAACAAGGGCGCGGCCCTGACAACTTATCTTTCGCTGGCCGGCCGCTACACGGTCCTGATGCCCAACACCGCGCGTGGCGGCGGCATCTCGCGCAAGATCACCAATGCGGTCGACAGGAAGCGCCTGAAGGAAATCACCAGCGAGCTGGAAGTGCCGCAGGGCATGGGGCTCATCGTGCGTACAGCGGGCGCCTCGCGCGCCGTCGCCGAGATCAAGCGCGACCACGACTATCTGTTGCGCCTGTGGGAAAGCGTACGCGATCTGACGCTGAAATCCTCCGCCCCCGCGCTGGTCTACGAAGAGGGCAGCCTGGTCAAGCGCTCGATCCGCGATCTCTATTCCAAGGAGATCGACGAGGTGGTGGTCGCTGGCAAGGAGGCCTACGACAGCGCGCACGAATTCATGGCCATGCTGATGCCCAGCCACGCCAAGAACGTAAAGCACTACGACAGCACCGAGCCGCTGTTCGCCCGCTACGGCATCGAGCGGCAGCTGAACGCCATGTACCTGCCGCAGGTGACGCTGCGATCGGGCGGTTACATCGTGATCAACCAGACCGAGGCGCTGGTCGCCATCGATGTCAACTCGGGCAAATCGACCCGCGAGCACTCGATCGAAGAGACCGCACTGGCCACCAACCTGGAAGCGGCGGACGAGATCGCTCGCCAGCTGCGTTTGCGCGACCTGGCTGGCCTGATTGTCATCGACTTCATCGACATGGAGGAGCGGCGCAACAACCGCTCAGTCGAGCGGCGGATGAAGGACGCGCTGCGCTTTGACCGCGCGCGCATCCAGGTTGGCCGCATCAGCCATTTCGGCCTGATGGAAATGTCGCGCCAGCGCCTGCGCACCGGCGTGCTGGAAGGCTCCACTTCGCAGTGCCCGCATTGCATGGGTTCGGGCTTGATCCGCTCCACCGAATCGGTGGCGCTCGCCGTATTGCGCGGTCTCGAAGATAGTCTGATGAGCGGCCAGACACGCCATCTGCGGGCAACCACGCCGATTGATGTGGCCTTGTACCTGCTGAACGACAAACGTGCTTATCTGCGCGATATCGAGGGCCGTTACGGCATCACGGTCCAGATCGATGCCGACAGCGCGATGCAGGGCGCCAATTATCGTATCGACACGATGGCCGGCGCGGTCATCGCTGAACCAGCGCGGCCGCGCCACGCGGTGCAGCTCGAATCGGCCTATGAGGCCGAGGACGAGCCGGCCGAAGGCGGCGTCACCGAGATTGTCGAAGCTGGTGACGATGCGGAAGACTCAACGGGCGAGGGCGCAGATCGCAAACGGTCGCGCCGGCGCCGGCGCGGGCGCAAGGGCGAGCGTGGCGACGCGCCAGCCCATGCGAATGGCGATCACGTCAGCAATGGCGGCAAAGACGGCCGCAATGGCAGTTCGCGTCACGACGCCGATGAGGGCGAGAATGCTCCGGCTGGGGCCGCAATTGCAGGCTCCGAGCACAGCGATAGCAACGACTCTGCGCCTCAGGCGATGGACGAACGTGCGGACGCCGAAAATCGTGACGATCGGGACGGCGCCGAGGACTCGTCCGACGCTGCCGGCGCAACCAGCGTAGACGGTGAAGGCAGCAGCGAACGCCGCGGTCGCAGGCGTGGCCGGCGCGGTGGCCGCCGCAATAAGCGCGGCGACCGGCCAGTGGCAGGAGCCGAAGGCAGTGGCGAAAATGGCGGCGACAGCCAGCAGCAACCGGCAGTGCCGGGCGCCGAGCAGCCCAACGTTGTCGACAGCGCCTGGGATCGCGAAGTACCACAACAACGGCGCCATGTCCGGCATACCGAGCCGGCAGCGGCGATGGAGGGCGAGGCACGGCAACAGCAGGCTGTGGTCGAACGTTCGGAGCGAAGCGCGAGCCAAACTTGGGAGGTTCCCGATGCTAACCAGCGCGAGCGCCAGGCAAGCGTTGCCGAAGCAATCCGCGCCAGCGAGCCAGTGATCGCGCATCGGCATCTGGAGGCGGCAATGGCGGTCGGCTCAACCTTCCAGCAGGGTCTGGCGCCGGCGGCGGCGGGGTCCACACCACACTCCGATACGCCCTCCGTAGCCGAACCGGCACGGGTCGCCGAGCCGGCAGCGGCATTGAGCGAACCTGCCGGGCAGCCAAAACGCGGCTGGTGGATGAAGCGGTTGACAGGGCTTTGAATGTCACTGTTGGATAACTGATCAGACTGGCGGCCGAAGTGCCGCCAGTCGTCACCGTGTCGCCTCAAACCTGCGTCCTAAGTTCCGCGGCGGCGCAATTCGGGGTATCAACGATGCCTTTACGGGGACCGGCAATGACTGTCACATCCCTAGGGCGCAGTGGAAAAAACATCTCGAGGTACGCTGGTCTGTTCGGCCGCGGCCTGGCGGTGCTGCTTACCGCCACGATTGGGCTGCAGCCGATGGCGGCCAATGCCCAAGCCCTGCGCTTTATCCGCGACGCCGAAATTGAGGATCTGCTGGCGGACTATGCCAAGCCGATTTTCCATGCCGCCGGTCTGACCTCGCAGCGCATCAAAGTCCGCGTCATACAGGATTCGAGCTTCAACGCTTTTGTGCTGGACGGACACAATGTCTTCATCAACACCGGCGCGCTGACCGACGCCAAGACACCCAATGCCGTGATCGGCGTGCTGGCGCATGAGACCGGGCACATCTCGGGCGGCCACATGGCTTCGCTGCGAGCCAAGATTGCACGCGACTCTTCGATGGCGATGGTAATGCAGATACTCGGCATCGGGGCCATGATTGCCGGCGCCGCTGCGGCCAAGGGTGGGCAATCGACCACGGCGGGCGTTGGCCAGTCGATACTGTCAGCCTCGGGTGATGTGACGCAGCGCTCAATCCTGTCGTATCGCCGCGTGCAGGAATCATCTGCCGACCAGGCTGGCGTGCGCTTTCTCAGCGCCACCCACCAGTCAGCCAAGGGCATGCTGGTGACCTTCCAGAAATTTGCCGATGACGAGCTTTTGTCCGGCATCGCCGGCAATGCCAGCTATGTCAGCAGCCATCCGATGGCGCGCGACCGCATTGCCCAGCTGCAATCCCTGGCCGCCGCCTCGCCCTATTACGAGCAGGCCGATCCGGAAGCGCTGCAACTCAGGCACGACTTGATGCGCGCCAAGCTGGTCGGCTTCCTGGAGCCGCCACAGGCCGTTTTCAATCGCTATCCGCCCAACAACACCAGCTTGCCGGCGCGCTATGCCCGGGCCATCGCATCCTTCAACAGTGGTGGTCTGGCTGCGGCGTTGCCGCTGATCGATGACATTTTGCGCGAGCAACCTGGCAACGGCTATTTCTGGGAGCAGAAGGCCGATTTTCTCTCGCGCGGCGGCAAGCATTCCGAGGCGGCGCTGGCCCTGCGCAAGGCATTGACGCTGTCGCCCAATCAGCCCTTGATGCAGGCGGAATTGGCCCAGGAACTGCTCGGCGCGCAGGACAAGCGCTCGCTGACCGAAGTGGTCAAGCTGCTGCGGAAGACGGTGTTGAACGACGAGAACCCGAACGCCTTCCGCCAATTGGCCACCGCCTATTTCGGCCTCGGCGACGAAGGTAACGCCGATCTGGCGAGCGCCCAAGCCTCGGTGCTGGAGGGGCGAGTGAAGGACGCCAAGGGTTTTGCCAAGCGCGCCCAGGCCCTGTTGCCATCGGGGTCGCAAAGCTGGTTGAAGGCCGACGACATCATCAACATTCAGGAAACCGAGAATTAGCAATTGCGCCTGGATCGCGACAAGTTGAACCCCTTGACGATTTACCGCGGCACAATCAATTGGCAGTATAGTTGCCTGAAGCAAGGAACCAACATCTCATGACCCCTAATGACATTCGCGCCGCCGTTCGGCGCCCTTTGAGTGCAGCTGTCGCCGGTCTGGCCGTGATTGGCGTTGGCGCCATGATGCTAGCCGCTGGCCCGCAGACGTCCGCGGTGGCCGCCGGCGAGACTTTCAGCGAGGCGCAGAAGGGGCAGATCGAGGGTATCATCAAGGCCTACCTGCTGAAAAACCCCGAACTGATGGTCGAGATTCAGCGCACTCTTGAGCAGAAGCAGGAGGTCGCCCGGCAGGAGACCATGACCAAGGCCGTCTCCTCCAATGCCGCGAGCCTGTATAGGTCGTCCACCGCGCCGGTGGCTGGCGACGTTAATGGCGACGTCACGGTGGTGGAGTTTTTTGACTACAACTGCGGCTATTGCCGCAAGGCCGTCGGCGACGTCACCAAGCTGATCGCGTCCGACAAGAAGGTGCGCGTCGTACTGAAGGAGTTCCCGATCTTCGGCAAACGCTCCGAGGACGTTGCCCGGCTTGCACTGGCTGCCAAGATCCAAGGCAAGTATTGGGAAATGCACCAGGCGCTGTTCGAGCGCAAGGGCAAGGATCATGCCGATCCGGCCATCGCCATCGAGCTCGCTAAGGGGCTCGGACTGGATGTCGACAAGCTGCAGAAAGACGCCACTTCGGACGAAGTCACCAAGGAGATTCTGCGCGTCCGGCAGCTGGCCGACAAGATGGGCATCCAGGGCACACCGCACTTCATCATCGGCGAAAAGGTCATCCCCGGCGCACCCGAGGACCTCTTTGACGAAATGGCCTCGCTGGTTGGCGAGGTGCGCAAGAACGGTTGCAAGATCTGCTGATGACGCCCGCGCGCGGGTGTGTCGCCCAGCAATCAAGAATGCTAACAGGGGGTCGCGGGCGTCGCGGCTCCCCAATCGTTTGAGGCAAGTATGCCATGCAGCCGATCTACATCCTGAACGGCCCCAATTTGAATCTGCTGGGCTTGCGCGAGCCTGAAACCTATGGTGCCGAGACGCTCGATGATGTGCACAAGCGCTGCGAGACCAAAGCAAAGGCGCTGGCCCGGACCATCGTTTTTCGCCAGTCGAACCACGAGGGCGAACTGGTCACCTGGATCCAGGAGGCGCGCGGCAAGGCCTCGGGGATCATCCTGAACGCCGGTGCCTATACCCACACCTCGATCGCCATTCACGATGCGCTGCGTGCCGCCGGGGTGCCCGTGATCGAGGTGCATCTGAGCAATATCTTTCGCCGCGAGCCCTTCCGGCACACCTCCTACGTGTCGCTGGTGGCGCTGGGCGTGATCTGCGGCTTTGGTCCCAAAGGCTATGAATTGGCCATCGACGCGCTCGCCGATCTGCCGTCCAGCGGCAAGAAGAGCGGCTGACAAGCGTCAGAGCGGTCTTGTGCGCGCGCGCCGAGGCTACTATTGGAAGTTATGACAACCACAAGGCGTACCGGCCGATTGCCGGGCCACGGGACGGACGGGGATATGGCAGAAGAAAAAACCACCATCGAACGGGAACTGATCCTCGAACTGGCCGAGCTGTTGACCAATACCGGCCTGACCGAGATCGAGATCGAGAAGAAGGGCCTGCGTCTGCGGGTTGCGCGTAGCGCGTTGATGAGTCATAGCGTTACTGGCTATGCCCCAAACACAGCTCCAGCCTCTGATGCGGCTCCCGCAGCGCCGAAGTCGCCCGCCGATCATCCGGGCGTTGTCAAATCGCCGATGGTTGGCACCGCTTTCCGCGCGCCAGCTCCGACCGCAGCCAATTTCATCGAGATCGGCGCCAAGGTAACGCAAGGCCAGACCCTGCTGATCATCGAAGCCATGAAGACCATGAACCAGATCCCGAGCCCACGCGCAGGCACGGTCAAGCAGATCCTGGTTGAGAGCGGACAGCCGGTTGAGTTCGGCGAGCCGCTCGTCATTATCGAATGACCCAGCCAGGGTCTGGCGGGAGCCCGCTCATGTTCGAAAAGGTGCTGATAGCCAATCGCGGCGAGATCGCGCTGCGTATTCAGCGCGCCTGCAAGGAACTCGGCATTGCCACGGTGGCATGCATTCGACCGCCGACGCCGATGCCATGCATGTGCGCCTGGCCGACGAAAGCGTCTGTATCGGCCCGCCGGCGGCGCGCGACAGCTATCTGAACATCCCCGCACTGATCACGGCCTGTGAGATCACCGGCGCCGACGCGGTGCATCCGGGCTATGGATTCCTCAGCGAGAACGCCAAGTTCGCCGAAATCCTTGACGAGCACAAGATCACTTTCATCGGCCCGACGGCGGAACACATCCGCATCATGGGCGACAAGATCGCCGCCAAGGATACCGCCAGGAAATTGGGTATCCCGTGCGTGCCGGGCTCGCCCGGTGCGGTTACGACCGACGCCGAGGCGATGGTGATCGCCAAGGAAATCGGCTTTCCTGTTTTGGTCAAAGCCGCCTCAGGCGGTGGCGGACGCGGCATGAAGGTCGCCAAGACGCCGGCAGATCTTTCGGTGGCGCTGGCGACGGCGCGCAGCGAAGCAAAGGCGGCGTTTGGCGACGACGCGGTCTATCTGGAAAAATACCTCAGCAAGCCGCGCCATATCGAAATCCAGGTGCTGGCCGACGGCAAAGGCAACGCGGTGCATCTAGGCGAGCGCGACTGCTCGTTGCAGCGCCGGCATCAGAAGGTGTGGGAAGAGGCGCCGTCGCCCGCCCTCAACGCCGATCAGCGCACCACCATCGGCGAGACCGTCGCCAAGGCTATGCGCAAACTGAAGTATCGCGGCGTCGGCACGGTCGAATTCCTGTTCGAAGACGGCGAGTTCTACTTCATCGAGATGAACACGCGCCTGCAGGTCGAGCATCCGGTCACCGAAGCCATTACCGGTCTCGATCTGGTCATCGAGCAGCTGCGCGTCGCCTCGGGAATGACGCTGCCCTACAAGCAGTCGGACATCACGTTCTCGGGCCATTCGATCGAATGCCGCGTCTGTGCCGAAAACCCAAAAACCTTCCGCCCCTCGCCGGGAAAAATCACCTATTGGCATCCGCCCGGTGGCCTAGGCGTGCGCGTCGACAGCGGTGCCTATCAGGGCTACACCATCCCGCCGCACTACGACAGTTTGATCGGCAAACTGATCGTGCATGGCAAGAATCGCAACGAGTGCCTGATGCGGCTACGGCGGGCACTGAGCGAATTCGTCATCGACGGTATCGAGACCACCATCCCGCTGTTCGGCGACCTTGCCGCGCAAAAGGACATCATCGACGGCGTCTACGACATCCATTGGCTGGAGCGCTATCTGGCCGACGAGTGACAGGCGCCGCATGCCAGGCTGCAACTGGCAGGTAGCGCACAACCGGAACTTGGGACTATGCTGCCGGCGGGGCGACAGCTGTCTCCAGATTGAACCAGGCCATGTCGATCAATCCCCGCGGAACTATTGAGATCACGCCGCAGGTCCTCCTGAAGGCCTATGCCAACGGGATTTTTCCGATGGCCGAGAACGCGCATGATTCGGCGCTCTATTGGATCGAGCCGCAAGAGCGAGGCATCCTACCGATCCGCAGCATGCCCGTGCATAGGCGCCTGGCGCGCACCGTCCGGCGGGACCTTTTCGAGGTCCGCATCGATACCGATTTCGACGCCGTGATCGCTGGCTGCGCGGCCAAGCGCGATGGCCGCAAATCAACCTGGATCAACGGCCGCATTCGCGAACTCTATGGCGAATTGTTCGACATGGGACATTGCCACACTGTCGAGGCCTGGCGTGACGGCCGCTTGGTTGGCGGCCTCTATGGCGTGCACCTGCGCGGCGCCTTCTTTGGCGAAAGCATGTTCTCGACCGAGCGTGACGCCAGCAAGACCGCCCTGGTGCATCTGGTAGCGCGGCTGAAGGCAGGGGGGTTCACTCTACTCGACACGCAATTTGTGACCGACCATCTGCGCCAGTTCGGCGCCTCGGAAATCAACCGCAACGAGTTCCAGGGCTTGCTCGAAGTCGCGCTGGCGATCCATGCCGATTTCCTCAAGCTGGGGCCGCAGGTCTCAGGCGCTCAGGCGCTCGCCATCGTGCTCGGACACGACGCTACGGCCGGCGACCAGATCTAATCCCAAGGCTGCCAGTCAGCGCCAGCCTCGAACGCAAGTTGCATTCGCCTTCACAATGAATTGGCTGCCTTGGTCCGCGGCTGGCCCGAAGGCTGGCCACGCACCACCCGGCATGCTAGCAAATTCCCTGATCGGCGCCTCAGGCGGCCATTCCAGCAGGCCATCCGGCTTGGCCCGATTTATGCTTCATAGCGTGGATAGGGTGCCGCGCTTTGGCAAATTGCAGCGGGTCTTTGCCGCGATACGTAGGATGAGTACCGAGCCGGCATGGTCTATACGCTTGCACTGCGCAATTTCATTCATGACCGCGTCAGTCTGATTGTCACGCTCGTCGGGATCGTGTTCTCGGTGGTGCTGATGGCAATTCAGATCGGGCTCTACTACGGCTCGCAGCAGGTCATCACCGGCATGATCGACCATTCCGGCGCACAACTGTGGATCACACCGATCGGGGCACAGAGTTTCGATGACTCGGCGCTGCTGAAGGGCGGCGAGAAATACGCGGCGTTGTCGCGGCCGGGCGTTGCCGCAGCCGTCGATGTCGCGGTGCAGATCATGAGCTGGAAACGCGGCGATGGCGGCCAGCAGGCCGTTGTCGTGGTTGGCACCGATCCCGACGACAAAGGCTTGATGGCCTGGAACCTGATCGAGGGTTCGGCCAGCGACATCTACAAGCCCAATGGGGTGATTGCCGACAAGGCCTATCTGGCCGATCTGCAAGTCAAGGGCATCGGCGATTCCGGCGAGATCAACGGCCAGAAGGCCGTGATCGTGGCGATCACGGATCACATTCGCTCCTTCACCACGCTGCCCTATCTGTTCACCTCGCTCAGCCGGGCGCGAGCCCTCATGCGTGCGGCGCCCAACCAGTCCGGCTTCGTAATGGTGAAGGTGAAACCTGAGGCGAGTGTGCAAGCCGTACAGGCCGACCTGCAAAAGAACTTGCGCGATGTCGACGTGCTGACCAACCAGGAATTTCTCGATCGTAGCGTGCATCACTGGCTGTTTGCGACCGGCGCCGGCGCGGCCCTTATTGCGGGCGCCGTGCTCGGGCTGATCGTCGGCGTGGTGGTGGTGGCCCAGACGCTTTATGCCAGCACCAAGGATCACCTGAACGAGTTCGCCACCTTGCGCGCGCTCGGCGCCTCGGCAAGCTACATCCACCGCGTCATTCTGGTGCAAGCGGTGCTCAGCGCCATCATCGGCTATGCCATCGGCATGCTGGAAGCGCTCGTCATCGTCTGGGCGACCCGTGATACGCAACTGGTGGTGCTGTTGACACCCGGATTGGCACTGAGCTTGTTCCTGATCACGCTGGCCATGTGCATATTCTCGGCCATCTCGGCCATCGTCAAAGTAACCCGCATCGACCCCGCCATGGTGTTTTCACGATGAGCAATGGGCTGATGCTGCAGGCCAAGGGAATTACGCGCGTGCTGGGCGAGGGCGCCTCGCAGGTGCAGGCGCTCAAGGGCATTACGCTGTCACTGCGCGCGGGCGAATTGACGCTGCTGATGGGCCCGTCGGGCAGCGGCAAGACCACGCTGCTGTCGATCTTCGGCTGCATCCTGCAACCGACTGAAGGCGAGCTGGTCATCGGCGATCAGAACACCGCGGGCATGACCGCCGAACAGCTTGCCGAACTCCGGCGCAAGCATATCGGTTTCATCTTCCAGTCCTACAATCTGTTTCCGACCTTGACCGCGATCGAGAACGTCATGCTGGCGCTGGATGTGCGGCGCAAACACATCAGTGATCGGCGTCAGACGGCGCAAAAGGTGCTGGAAGGGGTTGGCCTCGGGCACCGCCTGACGGCTTATCCGCGCAAGCTTTCGGGCGGCGAGCGTCAACGTGTTGCGATCGCCCGTTCGCTGGTTGGCGACCCCTCTTTGATCCTGGCCGACGAGCCGACGGCAGCCCTCGACGGCGTCAATGGCAAGTCGGTGATGGAGCTGTTGGCGAACATCGCCAAGGACACTAGCCGGGCAGTTTTTGTTGTTACCCACGATTCCCGAATTCTGCCGTTCGCGGATCGAATTGTGAGAATAGAAGACGGCAACATCGTCAGCGACGAGCGCCCCAAGCGCGCCAAGACCAGTGAGAAAGCGTCATGACCAAGACCAACACCGCAACTCTGGTTGCACTGGCATTCCTGCTGCCGGCGACCATTTCGCTGGCCGATTGGGCCCAGGCACAAATGGTTGCAACGGGCTCCGAGCAGCCAGCCGCCGCACAAACTGTTGCTGCGTCGGACAATCCCGAATGGGTGGCTTCGGCGCCAGGCCGGGTCGAGCCCAGTGGCGGCGATATCGCGGTCGGCGCGACCATGAGCGGGCGCGTCATTGCCGTGCTGGCCGAAGAGGGCCAGAAGGTCTCGCGCGGCGACATCATGCTGCAGCTTGAAGACGAGGGCATGGCTGCGCGCTTCCAGGCCACCAAGATCGAGGCGCAACGGGCCAAGAAGGACCGTGATGACAACGGCGGCGGCGACAGCGAATATCGCGTCACCGAGGACGACATTGCCAACGCTGAACTGGCGTTCTGGAATGCGCGTGACGGGCTGGACCGGGCGGCGGGCAAGCGGCGCAGCGGCGAGAACACGCAAAGCGATCTCGACGATGTGCGCAAGTCCTATGTGGCGGCGCAGGATCTACTGGCCACCAAGCGCAATGCGCTGGTCGATTTGCAGGGCCGCAAGAAACGGCCGAACCCGAACCGGCAGGAAGCTGCGCTGGCGGCCGCCCGTTCCGAGCAGTCGATCGCTGCCGCACTGGTCGAAAAGACGCATATTCGCTCGCCGATCAACGGCGCGGTGCTGAAGGTGGTGGGCAAAATCGGCGAGACCGTCACGCCCTCGCCCGATCAGGTGCTGGTGACGGTTGGCGATACCGCCAAGTTGCGCGTCAAGGCTGAGGTCGACGAGCGCGATGTCGGCCGCGTCAAGGTCGGCCAGCAGGCGATCGTGCGCGCCGATGCCTTCCAGGGGCAGGATTTCAACGGCAAGGTGACGACCATTGCTCCGGCGCTGACGGCGCCCGGCCTGAAGGACCGCGGCGCGGCGCGGCGCACCGATGTCGACGTGTTGGAAATTTTCGTCGATCTCGACGCCAGCACGCCGCTGATCCCGGGCCTGCGGGTCGATGTGTTCTTCAAGTCGGCGACTGCGGCGACCGTCGCGGCGCCGGCGACACCAGTGGCGGGATCAACACCGGCTGCGGGCGCCGCCACCGACAAGCCCAAGACACCCTGATTGGCGCCAGTACTGGTGTCAGTATTGGCATCAGTACTGGCGTCAGTACTGGCGTCAGTACTGGCGTCAGAACACCGCACGGCTGCTAGCGCAGATTGCGTTCATAGCGTCCACGATTGTCATCCCGGATGCGCTGCAGCATTCTTATGGTGCAGCGCTGATCCGGGACCTCAACGGGCGCTTGGCGTGTAAATGCAGGCGCAAGAGCCCCATGAGGTCCCGTGTCTGCAGCGCACCGTCAAAACGCTGCGCCGCGCACGGGATGACAGTTGGGATGAGCAGAGTTGGGATGAGCAGAGCGCCTCGAAAGCAATGTCATCCCGGATGCGCTGCAGCATTCTTATGGTGCAGCGCTGATCCGGGACCTCAACTGGTGCTTGCCGTGTTCATACACAGCGCGAGCCCCGAAAGGTCCCGTGTCTGCAGCGCACCATAAGAATGCTGCGGCGCATCCGGGATGACACGTTGGGATGAGCAGAGTTGGGATGAGCCGAGCGCCTCGAAAGCAATGTCATCCCGGATGCGCTGCAGCATTCTTATGGTGCAGCGCTGATCCGGGACCTCAACGGGCGCTTGGCGTGTTCATACACAGCAAGAGCCCCGAAAGGTCCCGTGCGCAGCGCACCATAAGCATGCTGCGCTGCGCACGGTATGACAATTGCGATTCAATCGGTTTAGAAACGGCTCCCAACCCTATGTTCCCGGTTCGTTGAGGCTCGGGTTGGCGTGGGTCTTGATCTTGCCGTGCCGCATGTCGCTGATGTCCTTCAATTGCCGGCGGGCGGCATCGAAGGCGTCACGGATGGCGACGTAGACGTCCTCGTGCGCATGGTTGGCTTCCGGTTCGTGGCTGATCACCAGATCGGGCCGACCGGGCAGGCCGACATGGATCTTTACGTGGTAGATCTTGCCTTTGTGATGGTTGCGATGCGGGGCCTCGATGATCACGCGCAGATGCGTGATGCGATCTTGCGGGCGCTCCAGCCATGCCATCCGTTCGGCCACCTTGTCCTTGATGGCGTCCGAAGGCTCCATGTTGCGAAACAGGGTCTCGGCGACGACGGCCATGCGTGTTCCTCCTTGGTGTGACTGCTGCACTGGGAAAACGAAGCGTCTGATGGAGTGTGCGCCCTGTCTGTGACCGGCGTCAATGACATCGGTCAGCGTTGTGAAGTTGGTTGGCACATCAATGAAAATCCCGTGATTTCGGGATGATGCGTGCATCGCGGGGGTGGGTGCGGCTGGCCGCTGGCGGCCGGCTTTGAGTCTTTGCTGGCCGCTGGTGACACGCTGTTGGCGGCCGGCTCACCGGAGGGGAGTCGCCAGCGGCCAGCAACGACTGCGGCGCCTCCTCGGTCAGGCGCTGCAACCAGTGGCTGCGATCCTCCAGATGCTCGGCGATGAGATGGATGATGGCCTCGTGGCGCTGCACGCGGCCACGGATGAGGACGAGGCGCGCGCCCATCACCACCTTGCGGTAGCGCTCCAGTACCTGCGGCCAGACCACCGCATTGGCAACCCCCGTCTCGTCCTCCAGCGTCATGAAGACGACGCCCTTGGCGGTGCCCGGCCGCTGGCGGATGAGGATGACGCCGGCGATCGAGACGCGCACGCCGTCGGGCAGTTTGTGCAAGTCAGCGCAGGCGGCCACGCCATCGCTTTTGAATTGCGCGCGCAGAAAACTCATCGGATGCGCCTTCAGCGACAGCCGCAGCGTCTGGTAGTCGTTGACGACATGCTCGGACAACGGCATTTCGGGTAGGGCCACGCTCGCCTCCTCGCCCATCTCGGCGGCGTCGGCCCAGTGGAACAGCGGCAGCGGCAGGGCGGCGGCAAGGGCCCGCACCTCCCAGAGCGCCTGACGGCGATCGAGCCGCATGGAGCGGAAAGCATCGGCAGCCGCCAGCCGCTCGAGGCTGGCGAGGGAGATGCGGGTGCGGGAGCGCAGGCCGGCGGGTGTGGTGAAGAAGGGGGCAATAGGCATTGGGCATTGGGCATTAGAGGGAATATCTTTGTATTCCTCTTGTTTTCCTAATGCCCAATGCCTAATGCCCAATGCCCCACTTGCCCGCGCCGCAACGAGCCTCGTCACCTCATCCTCCCTCAGCCCATCGATCTGGCGTAAGCCCAGCCGCAGCGCCCAGGCGCCTTTTTCGTCCGGCTCTAGCGTGCAATCCCAGTCGCTGTGATTGACGTCGGCCTCGCGCGCCGCGACACCATGTTCGCGGGCATCGCGCACGATTTGCGCCGGGGCATAAAATCCCATCGGCTGCGAGTTCAGCAGCGCCGCTGCGAACACCGCCGGGTAATGGCATTTCAGCCAGGCCGAGACATATACCAGCAGCGCGAAGCTGGCGGCGTGGCTTTCGGGAAAGCCGTAGTCGCCGAAGCCCTTGATCTGGTTGAAGCAGCGCTGGGCGAAATCGGCCGTGTAGCCGCGCGCCACCATGCGGGAGACCATCTTCTCCTCCAGCGTATGGATGGTGCCCTTGCGCCGGAAGGTGGCCATGGCGCGGCGCAGCTCGTTGGCCTCGCTGGAGGAAAACTTCGCCGCCACCATGGCGATGCGCATGGCCTGTTCCTGGAACAGCGGCACGCCCTTGGTCTTGCCCAGGATCTGGCGCAGTTCGTCCGGCGGGCCATGTTCAGGCGACGGCGAGGGGTAAATTTCCGGCTCCAGCCCGGAGCGGCGGCGCAGGTACGGATGCACCATGTCGCCCTGGATCGGACCGGGGCGGACGATCGCCACCTCGATGACGAGATCGTAGAAGCAGCGCGGTTTCAGGCGCGGCAGCATGTTCATTTGCGCCCGGCTCTCGACCTGGAAGACGCCGACCGAGTCGGCCCGGCACAGCATGTCGTAGACGGCCGGATCCTCGCGCGGGATCGAGCCAAGCGTGTGGGTGATGCCGTAATGTCTGGCCAGCAGTTCGAACCCCTTGCGGATGCAGGTGAGCATGCCGAGGCCCAGCACATCGACCTTGAGCAGCCCCATGGCGTCGAGATCGTCCTTGTCCCACTCGATATTGGTGCGCTCGGGCATGGCCGCATTGCCGATCGGCACCACCTCCGATAACGGCCCGCGCGTCAAGACGAAGCCGCCGACGTGCTGCGAGAGGTGGCGCGGAAAGCCCATCAGTTCGTGCGTCAGCTCAATGACACGGGCCAGGCGCGGATCGGCGGGATCGAGCCCGGCCTCGCGGACATGTTTTTCCGGCAGCACGCCGCCGGATCGCGTGCCCCAGACCATGCCCGAAAGCGCAGCCACGGTGTCCTCGCTCAGCCCCATCGCTTTGCCCACCTCGCGCACCGCCGAGCGGGCGCGGTAGGAGATGACGGTGGCGGCCAACCCCGCCCGCTCCCGGCCATAGCGGGCATAGATGTACTGGATCACCTCCTCGCGCCGCTCGTGTTCGAAGTCGACGTCGATGTCGGGCGGTTCCTGGCGCTCGGGGGAAATGAAGCGCTCGAACAGGAGGTCGACCTCGACCGGGTTCACCGAGGTGATGGCGAGGCAGTAGCAGACCGCCGAGTTGGCCGCCGAGCCGCGCCCCTGGCACAGGATGCCTTGCGAGCGGGCAAATTTCACGATGTCGTAGACGGTAAGAAAATACGGCGCGTATTTCAGCTGGGCGATCAGTTCCAGCTCCTTGCGCAAGGTGGCCGCGATCTTGTCTGGCGCCCCGTCCGGGAAGCGCCATTGGGCGCCTTCCCAGGTCAGCTCTTCGAGATGGCCTTGCGGCGTCTTGCCGGCGGGTACCGGTTCGTCGGGATACTCATAGACCAGCTCTTCCAGCGAGAAGGCGCAAGCCTGCATGATCTCAAGCGTGCGGGCGAGCGCCTCTTCATGGCCACGGAACAGACGGGCCATCTCGTGCGGCGCTTTCAGGTGCCGCTCGGCATTGGCTTGAAGCGTCAGGCCGGCCCCGGCGACCGTGCATTTTTCGCGGATGGCGCTCAGCACGTCCTGCAACGGGCGGCGGTGTGCGGCGTGATAGAGCACGTCGTTGGTGGCCACCAGCGGTGTGTCGCAGTGGGTCGCCAGAGCCGAGAGCCCGGCGATGCGGGCGCGATCCTCGCCCAGGTACCGATGTGTGGCCGCCAGATAGAGGCGCGCCGGGGCGAGGGTGTGTTTGAGGTGATGGAGGGTGGCGGTGAAGGTCGAAGAATTGTCATCCCGGATCAGCGCTGCACCGTCAAAACGCTGCAGCGCATCTGGGATGACATTGGGGGCGGGAGATGCCCCCACCGCCTCGCGCCAATCCCAATCGGCAGGAGGCAGGGCGAGAAAGATCTGCCCCTCGGCGTGCGCGGCCACATCCTGCAAAGCGATCAGACAGTCACCCTTGCCGGCCCGGCGTTTGCCAAGTGTCAGCAGCTGGCTGAGCCGGCCATAGGCGGCGCGGTCGGTGGGCAGGCAGATCAGGCTCGGCGCATCGGTCAGGTCGAGCCGCGCACCGACGATCAGGCGCATGCCTGCGTCCTTGGCCGCGAGATAGGCACGCGCGACCCCCGCCAGCGTATTGCGATCGGTGATGGCGATGGCCGCCAGACCCAGTGCCTTGGCGGTGGCCACTAGTTCCTCGGCATGCGAGCCGCCTTCCAGGAAGCTGAAGTTGGTCGTTACTTGAAGTTCGGCATACGCCACCATGGCCGCCATCCGCATTCCGGTTGTGGCGGTATGTTCTCTTTATGTTCTCGTAAAGTCAAGCGCCTTTTCAGCGCCCGCTCTGCCGTGCCGCCGCCTCGATGCGCGCGCTGAGGCCGCCCGATGCCGCCTGCTGCAGCGACAACTGCCAGCCATAGGCCTTGCAGATGTCCGCCACGATCGACAGCCCGAGCCCGCTGCCCGGCCGGCTGGGATCGAGCCTAATGCCGCGTTCGATCACGCTTTGCCGCTGTGCCTCAGGCACGCCCGGCCCATCGTCCTCGACACTCAGAACGCCGGTATCGCCACGCTGCTCGAAGCCGATGGTGACCGCGCCATGCGCCCATTTGCTGGCATTGTCGGCGAGGTTGCCGAGCAATTCCGTGAGGTCCTCCGGGTCGACGGCAAGCATCGCCGAGGCCGGCACACCGACGTTCCAGGTGATGTGCTCGCCGCTCGGCAAGCGGCGCATGCTGGAGGCGATGCGATCGACCACCGGACGCACCGGCGTGGCGGCGTGGCGCCGCTCAGGAGCGAGCCGCGTCATCGCAAGCTGGCGCTGCACATGCCGGTCCATCAGTCCGGTCTGCTCGCGAATATCGGCCGCCGCGCCGTTGATCGCGCCGGCATCGATCTGGCGGGCCACGGAATTGAGAACCGTCAATGGCGTCTTCAGGCCGTGCGCCAGGTCGCCGGCGCGCGCGCGCGCGCGAGCAATCGAGGCTTCCTGATCGGCAAGCAGCGCATTCACCTCATCAACCAGCGGCCGAACCTCGTCCGGACCAAGTGCCACCAGCCGTTTGGACGCCCCCGAGCGCAGCTGTTTCAGCTCGGCAGCCAAGGTCTTCAAAGGACGCAGGCCCAGCTGTGCCTGCACAAAGGCTCCGACACCGAGCAGGGCGGCAATAACGCCGAGCGACATCAACAGGTCGCGACTGAAATCGGCAACCGCCTTGTCGACTTCACTGCGATTGACGGCAACCAGCAATTGCAGCTCGTGCGGCGCGCTCGCGCTCTTGATCTTGATGGTGCGGGCGATCGTCACCAAGGGCACGGATTCGGGCCCGATCAGGGTCAGCCATTTGGCGGGCGTAGAATCGGCAACAGCTGGCGCCGGCAGGGTCTGATCCCACAGCGACGACGAAGTTGCGACGGCCTTGCCGGCTTCTGAAATCTGCCAGTAAAGCCCGCTCAGTGGCCGATCAAAGCGCGAATCCGCCAGCGATCGGCTGACTGACATCTTGTCCTTGTCATCGAACTCGATGGCATCGACCAGCTGCCAGAGATGGTTCTCAAGCTCGTCATACACGCGGGTCTCGACATGCTGACGGAAGATCACGTTGAGCGCCAGCATGGCCAGCAGCAGCGACACAAAGATGGTCAGTGCTGAGACCAGCAGCAGCCTAATCTTGAGCGAGCCGATGGTCATCGATCAGCCACCGCCAATGGTGTAGCCATAGCCCTTGCGCGTTTCGATCACGCCTTGGCCGACCTTGCGCCGCAACCGGCCAACCAGCACTTCGATGGAGTTGCTGTCGCGCTCGAAGTCCTGCGAATAAAGTTGCTCAGTGATCTCGGCTTGCGAGACCATTTTCCCGAGCCGGTGCATCAGCAGGGACAACAGCCGGTATTCCAGCGGTGTCAGGGTGACCGGGCGGCCATCGACGCTGGCGCGCATGACGCGGGTATCGAGCGTGAGCTTGCCGGCAACCAGAATCGGCGAGGCTTGCCCGCCAACCCGGCGCAGAATGGCACGCAGCCGGGCCAGCAGCTCATCGAATTGGAAGGGTTTGGGCAAGTAGTCATCGGCCCCGGCATCGATGCCTTCCACGCGCTCGGTCCAGGCGCCGCGCGCTGTCAGCACCAGTACGGGTGTCTTGACGCCCTCGGAGCGCCAGCGCTTCAGCACGGTCAGACCATCGAGACGCGGCAGGCCAAGATCGAGCACGATGGCGGCAAAGTCCTCGGTACCGCCTCGGAACCAGGCGGTTTCGCCGTCACCAGCCCGCTCGACGACGAAACCGTTGGATTCCAGGCCGCGCTGCAGGTCAGCCGCGATCAGCTCCTCGTCCTCGACCACCAGGACGCGCATTAGCTGCCTCGTTCACTCAGCGTTGCCGCGGAGCGGGCGTCTACACGCACCACAATGACCAGTCCAGATTGCCCGAGAACTTTCACGTCATAAACCCAACTTGATCCGCTACGGTGAAGATTTACACCGACCACGTCGCCGGGGTGCCCTTGGCGCACGGCTGCCAGGATGCGGCTGATCGGCAGAGCGTCGCCACGCGATACGGCATCGCGAGCGCTGCCTTTGCCGTTATCGCCACCGCCTTTGCCGCTGTTGCCGCTGCCGCTATTGCTGCCGCTACCCCCGCTGCCGCTGCCACTGCCACCGCTGCCACTGCCCCCATCGGCCAGTGCCGACGTGCTGGTCAGTATGACCATGCTCGCAAGGCAAAAGGCGACGGCCAGCGCGATAGCGCGGCTGCCGACGCTGCGGCCGAGGTTGATGTGTTCAAGATTGAACATGCGGATTTGACCATGAAGACATGAGGGCTACCGCGCACTATCGCACGCCCAAGCTGAACGAAAGCTGACAACGAGGCTAAGCCGGACGTCATTTGAAATCGCTTACAAATTTCCTCATTCGCAGTTCACCAAACGGAGCACAGCCATGAAACGACTATTGACCCTGACACTTTTTGCCTTCCTTGCGGGAGTCGCTGGTGCCGACGCGGCGATCAGCCAGGGCCAGGACACCGACCGTTCATTGATGGTATTACCAGCAGCGATCGCATCAGGCAAAGGATTGGAGTTGCGGCTGGCGCGCAATGGCGCCGACGATCCGGTAAATCACGATGCCAATGAGCATTTGTTTGATAACCTGCTTGGCGACCGCCATCATCGCCAGGGCAAGGGCCGTGGAGCCGACGACGGTTCGAACCACGGCTCCAACGACAACAGTGGCAATGGGTCGAGCGGGAACGATAGCCATGGTTCGGGAAGTTCGGGCTCGGACAATTCCGGATCGGGCAAAGGCGGCTCCGGCGGCTGATTGATCGCAGCTGCGGCTCGTGTCTGGTCATGACCAACCCCACTGGAACTTAGCCAGTGGGGTTTACGTTGCGATGAAGATTTCTTCGGCAAAGGCGGCACTCGCACGCCGCTCGCCGCCGTCCCATGGCTGCTTCGCCCGTCACGCCTTTGCCGGCGCGCTGACTTGACCCTCATCGGTCCTCGCCCTACCAAACGTCCAGTGAAGCAGAGCCGTTAGCGAGACCTAAATGCACACCAATGCCCGCCCCGCCCGTAAGCAGGACCTTCTCCAAGGCGCCACGGGCGATTGGGAGATCGTGATCGGCCTTGAAGTGCATGCGCAGGTGGCCTCCAACGCCAAGTTGTTCTCAGGCGCCTCGACCGCCTTCGGGGCCGCGCCAAACAGCCATGTCTCGCTAGTCGATGCCGCGATGCCTGGCATGCTGCCGGTGATCAACGCCGAGTGCGTCGCGCAGGCCGTGCGCACCGGCCTGGGGCTGAACGCGCAGATCAATCTGCGCAGCGTGTTCGACCGCAAGAACTACTTCTATCCCGACCTGCCGCAGGGCTACCAGATCAGCCAGTTCAAGAACCCGATCGTCGGCGCGGGCAAGGTGATACTGGACCTGCCCGATCGCGAGCAGATCGAGATTGGCATCGAGCGACTGCATCTGGAACAGGACGCCGGCAAGAGCCTGCACGATCAGCATCCCGATTATTCCTATGTCGATCTGAACCGTTCGGGCGTGGCCCTGATGGAAATCGTGTCACGGCCCGACCTGCGCTCGGCCGACGAGGCCAAGGCCTATGTCACCAAGCTGCGCACCATCCTGCGCTATCTCGGCACCTGCGATGGCGACATGGAGAAAGGCAATCTGCGCGCCGACGTCAACGTCTCGGTGCACAAGCCGGGAACCGAGTTCGGCACGCGCTGCGAAATCAAGAACGTCAATTCCATCCGCTTCATTGGCCAAGCCATCGAGTTCGAGGCGCGCCGCCAGATCGACATCAAGGAGGATGGTGGCGAGATCAATCAGGAAACGCGCCTGTACGATGCGGCCAAGGGCGAAACGCGCTCGATGCGCAGCAAGGAAGAGGCGCACGACTACCGCTATTTCCCCGATCCCGACCTGTTGCCGCTGGAGTTCACGCAGCAGTTTGTGGACGGATTGAAGGGCGGCCTCACGGAACTGCCTGACGCCAAGCGAGCGCGTTTTATCAAGAACTACGGATTGTCCGCCTACGATGCCAGTGTGCTTGTCGCCGAGAAGCAGAATGCCGATTTCTTCGAGTTGGTGGCCAAGGGGCGTGATGGTAAAATTGCCGCCAACTGGGTGATCAACGAGTTGTTCGGGCGGTTGAACAAAGAAGGCAAGGGCATTGAGGCTTCGCCGGTGTCGGCCAAGCAGCTGGGCGGCGTGATCGACCTGATCGGGTCGGGCGCGATCTCCGGCAAGATCGCCAAGGATCTGTTCGAGATCGTCTGGAGCGAGGGCGGCGATCCGGTCATGATCGTCAAGGATCGCGGCATGCAGCAGGTCACTGACATGGGCGCCATCGAGAAGGCGGTGGACGACATCATCGCCGCCAATCCGGACAAGCTCGCGCAGGTGGCGCTCAAGCCCTCGATGCTTGGCTGGTTCGTTGGCGCGGTGATGAAATCAACCGGCGGCAAGGCCAATCCGGCGTCGGTGAACGAGCTGATGCGGAAGAAGCTCGGGCTTTAATCGGAACGCTCCGAACACCCACAGGTTTCATCCTCGGGACCAGCCCACGACTGTCCGGTGGATTTGCGGGGTAAACGCAAGACGTTCAATCGTGATGTGGATTTCCTTGATCCGGTTTTGATCTGGATACGGCACCCTGGCCAGCCAAACTCCGTCATTCCCACGTCGGCGGGGATCCAGCCAAGCTAGGGCTCGCGTCAAGCTCTTGATCCAGGAATGTGTTGCAGATCAACGAATTGCCGTGGTCTGAGTTTGCGCAAACCACGGGTTTGCCTGGACCCCCGCCTGCGCGGCGGTGAGTAAATATCGGCTGTGTTCGGTTAAACCGGTCAGTCGTGGGACTGGCCCGAGGATGACACCGTTTGGTGGATAGGCGGGGTGCGCAGGCCAGAGACGCTGAAGGGCTTAAGCCTTCGCCTTATTCGCCCGAGCCTTGGTTGCGGCGCGCTTCATGGTCGTGCGGGCGGCTTTGGTGGCGCCGGTGTTGCGGGTCGCTTTTTTGCGCGGAATGGCCGAGGCGGCCTTCTTGGCAGTCTTTTCGGTATTGCGCATCGAACGGGCGCCTTTTGCACCGGGCATGGGAACTCTCCAAAGTAATAGGATGTTGCGCCGTGGGTGCCATGGGCAGCGCGGCGGCGCAAGCGGGAAATGCGACTGGCGCTGTCACCGGCAACACCCCAACCAGCGCTGACAAAGCCGCCCGACCTCGCACGGAGTTCACCGTCGAGGTTCATAAGGCACGGGAGCGCAGGCACCGGAGGGCCGCGTAGGGTAGTCAAAGTACAAGCAGCCTTCCGGCGCCCCGTAGCAGTAGAAGATGTGGAACACTACGATACCACATAGATATATTAAAACAATTTAAATGTATAATGATTAAATGGATGCAATAGGCGTCAAATACTTGTTTGTCGCAAGTTCATGACACAAGGATCTTGGCATTTATACTGTCCGGCGGGCCTCCAT
>JANLQJ010000306.1:0-33361 GCA_031367715.1 Hyphomicrobiaceae bacterium
GCGGTCGTGCCTCCCAATGGTCCTATCCAGCGATGGAGCGGTCCGGCGGGCGCCAAAGAGGCAGGAATGGGGATCGAACCCCGGACCGAGAGCAAGGGCCACGGCGAAATCTCCGCAGCGTGGGCGCCGGAAGGCTGCCATTCGGACTACCCCATACGCGGCCTTCCGGTGCCTGCGCTCCCATCACTTTGTGGCCCTCCGGCGATCTGCCGGGAGGGCGCGCAGCCATGCGTGAAGGCCAGGGTGAGGAACCAACAGCTTGGGGCAAGTCCGCGACACACGCCACTACACCCGAAACATGTCACGCAGATAGTCGACCCGGCTGGCCGAGCCGTTGACTTGGGCTTGGCCAGGAAACGCCTGTTGCAGCGCCCGCGCCATGCTATCGTCGCGACCCGACAGGATGGTTTCCATCTCTTCGGCCAACTCGCGCTGGCTGGCCAGGAACTCGCGCAAGTCGTGGGCCGGAATGGCGATCACCACCAGATCGCTGCTGGCCTTGACCTGCAGTGGGCTGTCGGTGCCGCGCAGCAGCGACTTGAACATGATGACCTGACCGGGCTCGAAATCCTGGATGGCAATCGCGCGCCCGACGTCGGGTTGGTAGCAGCCAGTCGCGCTGCCCTGCAGCACCACATAGGCCTGCTTGCTCGCCGCCCCTTGCGCCATCAGCACCTCGCCAGCACGATAGATTTCGCGCCGCGCGTTCTGGACCAGCGGCAGCAGCGCCAGCTTGGCCACCGGCAGGGCTGCGCTTTCATGCAAAGCATCGGCGAGCGCATCGGCCGAAGGCCGCCGCTGCTCGCGCGCGTCCCCTGGGACCTGGAATTCGCGCCGGAACTGCGCTGGAAAGACCAGCCCCTTGCGCTGTGCCGCATACCAGAAATTGATCTGGAACTGCTGGCCCACCAGCACCGCCATGTTCAGGTCTTCGGCGATCATGAAGATGTTGTAGCGGACGGCGTAGTCCTCGAAGGCCGCCAGACTGGCATTGGGCGCCGGGGTCCGCGCCACGCCGGGCGTAGCCTTGGCGACCTCTTCCATCAGCGTCATCACCTCTTGCGGCGCATGATCATAGGCCAGCTTGAGATCGACCAGGAAGGCGCGCTTGCCCGTGCCCGCGCCCAGCACGATCAGCTTGCCACGCGATACCGACGAATTGGGCAAGATGATCTCGTCGCCCATCCAGTTGCGCAGCGTGACGGTGCGCCAGTTCATATTGGTGAGCACACCCTCGTCGGCGCCGATCTGCACCGTATCGCCGACCTTGAACTGGCGCGTCGAGAGCATGGCGATGCCGGAAAACACACTGCCGAGCGTATCTTGCAGCGCCAGGCCGATGACGATCGAGCCGACACCCAGCGCCGTCAACAGGCCACCGAGATCGACGCCCCAGATGGTCGAAACAACGATGGCTGCCGCCACCAGGACGATGAACAGCCGGAGCAGATCCAGCAGCAACTTGGGCATGCGCGCGCTGGCGCCCAGCCCCGCCCCTTCGCCAAAGAAGATGACATTGACCACCGCCAGGGCGAGATTGATCAGAACGATCCAGCAGATGGTATCGGCGATGCGCACCGCCAGCGTGCCGCTGTCATAGCCCATGACGCCGCGCAGCAGCAGCGCGATGAACAGCATCGGCACCCCGATCGTGCGCAGGATGGTAATCGGCGTGGCAAAGGCGCTGACCCGGTAGCGCGCGAGATTCTGCAACAGCTCGCCGAGCACGATCATGGCAAACGGAAAGCCGATCAGCAGCACCAGCCCCCAGGTGAACCAGTCGTTGGGAAGTGTGAACGTCATGATGGGACTCTCTGTGTGCGCACCAAAACTTCGTTAGGGGTCTGCCACAAGCACTTGCCACCCACAGGACTCGTCATGTCGGCGCAGGCCAGGATGACGAATTTTCGGGAACCGTTCGTAACTGACCGAACATTACGTCCTGACCGTCTTGGCTTCGGGCTTCTTGTTGGAACTTCCATTGGCTGGCAATTTGGCTGGCACGGCAGCAGGTACCGCGCCGGTGACAGCGAGCCGGCGCCCGTGTGTCCGCAGATCGCCTTGCGTGCGGCTGTGCATGATCTGCAGATCGCCGAAATCGGCAGGTTCGCGCAGCAGCTGATAGGTTTCCTCGTCCAGCCGCACTTCGTTGGTGCCGGTGTCGTGCACGATGGCCCGCGCGGCATTGGGCGCCTGACCCCAGATGTCATAGACAAAGCGCCGGCTGCCTACCAGGCCGGCATGTACCGGGCCGCTGGCGATGCCGACGCGCAGGCCAAGAGATATGCCGTTGCTCTGATTGATGCGCGCCAGCTCGGCCGCGCAGCGATCGGCAAAATCCACCGCTCGCCTGGCGTGATCCAGCCGGGCGATGGTCAAGCCGCAGCCGGCCATGTAATGCTCGCCGATGGTCTTGATCTTCTCGACGCCCAACTCCTCGGCTGCCGCATCGAAGGCATCGACGATCTGGTTCAGGAGCTCGAGCGGCGATTGCGACCGCCCCGCCCCGGGCTCGGCCTCGGTGATAAAACCGTCGATGGAGACAAAGATCACGCTCACCTGAGCAAAGCTATCGGCGACCTGGCCTTCGCCCTTCTTCAAGCGCTCGGCGATGACCTCGGGGAAGATGTGGCGCAGCAGCGATTCATAGCCCTTGGTCTTGGCCACGATCACCTCGTTGCGATCACGGATGGTGCTCGCCATGGCATTGAAGGCCTGCCCCAACCGGCCGAACTCATCATGCGCCAGGCCCTCCACCCGGGCATCGCTGTCACCTGTGCGCAGCTTCTCAACGCCTCCGAGCAACGCCTGCAGCGGCCTCAAAAAGCGCCACGCCATCCAAAGCGCCGCCAAAGTTGTCGCCAAGCTGAGCAGACAGGCCGCGATCAGAATCTTGCGATTGAGATCGGCCTGGGGCGCCAGCGCCTCGGCCTGATCGATCTTGGTTTCAAGCACCCAGCGCACATCGTCGATGGCCAGCGGCGAATTGGAGGCGATCACCGCCTTGCCGCGATAGTCGTTGACCAGTTCGGTCCCGGACTTGCCGGCCAAGGCATCCAGGATCACTTTGGAATCGTCGTGCAAAGTGAGGATGGTCGAGCCATTCTGGGCCGTCAATTCGACCGTCCCCTTGGGCAAATCCAGTTTGCCGAGACCAGCAAGAAATGTTGCCTTGTCTTCGATCATGAAGCGAGAATTGCTGCGCAAGCGCAGGTCGTCGCCGATCACCAGCATCTCGCCGCTGGCGCCCAGGCCCTGGTCGCGCCAGGTCCGGTTGCTGGTCATGAAGGTATCGAGGGCGTCGGGGGAGACTTGCGCCGCCAGCACGCCCATGAATTTCCAGTTCGAATAGATCGGCGTGGCGATGAACATGGCCGGCGCATTCAGCGAGGGTCCATAGAACTCGAAATCCGTCATCTTGACATAGCCGTGCTCGCGTTCCTGCACCACCTTGCGGAACAGCCGGCCGAGGTTGGAGGTGGCATACGGACCATCAAGCAGATTGGTGCCGAAATCGACTTCCTTGTCGACCGTGTAGAGGATCTGGCCGGTCTCGCCGTCGATCAGGAACATGTCGTAAAAATTAAAGCGGTCGGCGAGTTCGCGGAACCATTTGTGGTAGGTGTTGTGCGCCAGCGTATAGGCATTGTGCGCCGGATGATCGAGCAGCTTGTCGCGCTCGCCAAGCGGGTAACTGTTCTCGGTGATGAAGAGCGACTGCAACTCGAGCGCCCGATCCTGGCGGGGCAGAAAATTCTCGATCAGCGGCTCGGCCGGCATGGTCTTGGCCAATTTGGCCAGGAAATCCTGCTTGTAATAGTTCTCCAGCGCCTTGCGGCGGTCTTCGCTGAGCGGCGGCTTGCCGAGCTGGTTGTAGCCGTCCTTGAACATTGCGATGGCCGCACTCACCGCCACATCCTCGCTGAAGGCACGCAAGCTGTTGCGCATCGTGTGGAAGTACCATTCGAGCTCATGGCGCTTTCCGCTTCGCAGGCTGGTCAGCTGTTGCATGGTCTGCTCGGTCAGCACAGTGCGGCCGCTGGAATAGCTGATCCAGGCGAAGGCCCCGGAACTGAGCAGGCTGGTTGCCAGCAGCATGGCCAGCAGCTTGGAGCGCAATGACAGATTCGACCACCAGCCGCCGCGAGTGCGCGCCTCCGCTGCTGGCCGTCCGGCCGTCGCGGTGGATGGCTGACTGGTAGCCGGTTGGTTATCACTCATTGAGTGCCCTTTTCGAACTGTACACCGCAGCTAATTATTGCCGCCAGGGGCAGTTCCACTATCTCGATGATAGGCCAATGTACCCGCGTGCAGCGGCACCGAAATACCGTCGATCATCATGCGCGCCGGATCAAGCCGCGCCAGCGCCGGATGCATGGCGCGCAAGTCGTCCATGCGCTCGAAGATGTCCCTAACCACTTCATAGACAACAGCATCCGGCGCGGTTTCGCTGGCCACCAGCGTTGCCACCACCCCGAATGTGTTGGTGACGTCATTGGCGCCTTGATAGGTGCCCGCCGGTATGGTCGCGGCGGCGTAGAAGGGATTGTGGCTGATGAATTGGCGCAGGCTCTGCTCCGGCAGGCTCATCAGCCGGCCACCGCATTTCGTGATGGCCTCCTGCACCGAACTGTTCGGTATGCCGATCATATAGGTGGCGATATCGATATTGCCCGCACACAGCTCTTTGTTCTGATCACCCTGGGCTAGATCGACGGCCTGGCTCAGCGCCTCTTTGCCAAGCGCCGCCTCGGGCATGAAGGCCTCGAAGGTCGCCCGCGTCCCCGATCCAGCCGCCCCGATGCTGACGCGCTTGCCGGTCAGTCCTTTGATATCGGTGATCGTGGTGTCCTTGGCCTGGATGATCTGCAGCACCTCGGAATACAGTGACAGCACTGCCCGCAGCTTTTGGAACGGCTGCCCTTCGAACTTGCTGGTGCCGCGCAAGGCATGGAACTGCCAATCGGACTGCACCAGGCCGAAGGTGAACGCACCGCTGCGCAGTTCGCCCAGATTGTAGAGCGAACCGGGCGTCGCTGGCGCGGCGCAATCGATCGGCGTATGCGGCTTAAATCCCGGAGCGACCTCCTTGTGGCTCTGCTCCTCGACCAGCCGGCAGATGGCATTGCCAACGGCAAAATAGACGCCGGTCGGCGCGCCGGTGCCGATCGAGATGAAGGCATTGGCCGGCGAGCGCGCTGCCGCGTGCTGGCTGACAGCCGATGTCGATGCGGCGACCAGCAGCCCGATCAGGACCGCTGCCCCGATAATCCTTTGCATTCCGCAACCTTCCCGGAGACGCTCGTACTTCCAAGATGCGGCAATCTAGCAAATCTACCAGGGTTGAAAATGACATTCGTCGAGCAATGTTGCCGACCCGGCGCGCGGAGATGGCGGTGCGGTGGCGCTGAGGAACGCCTACAGCGCATCCTTCATCCGGTAATACGCCATGCCCAGCGCCAGCAGCTGATTGCCCACCCACTGACCCATTGGCACACGGAATTGCCGTATCCGCTCGAACAGCTCCAGCCGCTCCGTGCGCCCCGCCATGGCGTCGGCGACGATTTCGCTGGCGAGGTGGGTGACGTTGACGCCATGACCGGAATAGCCTTGCAGATAGAAGATGTTGGGCGCCGAACGGCCGATCAAGGGCACACGGGAGAGCACGATGCCGATCTCGCCGCCCCACTGATACTCGATGCGCGTGTTCGCCAGCTCGGGCCACAGCTGCAGCAGGCGCGGCTGTAGCGCGGCGGCGATGCTGGCGGGCACGTGGTTGGAATAGTTGCACAGGCCGCCGAACAGCAATCGGCGATCCGCGGTCAAACGGTAGTAGTCCAGCACGATGCGGCTGTCGGACACGGCAAGGTCGTGCCGGTTGATGCGGGCGGCGGTTGCTTCCGGCAGCGGTTCGGTAGCGATAATGTAGGTCCCGGCCGGAAACAGCAGGCCGCCGAGCCGGCGCTGCTCCAGCTTGTGGTAGGCGTTGCCGGCCAGCACGACCTGATCGCAGGTGACCCGTCCCGCCGCCGTCACCACCACCGGCTTGACGCCATGGATGATGTCGATGACCGTGCTGGCTTCGAACAGCCGCACGCCGAGCGAGGCTGCCCCGCGCGCCTCCCCCAGCGCCAGATTGAGCGGATGGCAATGGGCGTTGCGGCTATCGATCAGACCGCCGACATAGGCATCGGTGCCGAGGGCGTCCGACACCTCGGACTTGCCGAGCAGCCGCAGCTGATGATCGGGATGCTCGCGCGCAAAGTCGTCGGCATACGCCTTCAATCCGTCCAGGTGCCGCGGCTTGACGGCCACTTCCAGGTGACCGCGCTTGTAATCGCAGGCAATCGCGAAACGCTTGACGCGCTGCTCGATGATGTCATGGCCGCGATACCACAGATCGGCGATCAGGCGGCGGCCGGCCTCGCCCAGTTGTGCCGTCAAGCGGGCGTCGCCCTGCAAGCCGCCGAGGACTTGTCCGCCGTTGCGGCCCGACGCGCCCCAGCCGATGCGGTGCGCTTCCAGCAGCACCACGTTTGCGCCGCGCTCGGCAAGAAAGAGCGCGGTCGACAGTCCAGAATAGCCGCCGCCAATGACGCAGACGTCGGCGCTGACCTCGCCCGCAAGCGAGGGGTAGCGGGTCGCATCGTTTGCGGTGGCCGCGTAGTACGAGCCGGTATGCGACGGTGACGATGCCATATGACTCAAAAACCCGAATGGAACAGTGACGAAAAATTGTGATCACAAATGCAACGAGCTGTCAAAAGATGCCGCGCGCAAGACGCTGGTATCGCCCACAGGATTGCAGCATGATCGCTGGACACCCCTTTCGGAGCTACCCGATGCTGCCCCCGACCATCCAAGATATCCGCGCCGCCGCCGAGCAGATCAAGCGCTATGCGGTGGTCACGCCGCTGATCGAGAGCCAGCGGCTGAATGCCCGTCTGGGCGGGCGCGTACTGCTGAAACTGGAGACCCTGCAGCGCGCCGGCGCCTTCAAGTTCCGCGGCGCCTACAACAAGATCAGCCGGCTGAGCAAAGAGTGGAACCCGGGCGGCGTGGTCGCCTGTTCGTCCGGCAACCATGCCCAAGGCGTGGCCGACGCCGCGGCCCTGATGGGGTTGCCCGCAGTGATCGTCATGCCGGCCGATTCGCCGGCGATGAAGATCGCGCGCACCAAGGCGCTCGGAGCCGAGGTGGTGACCTACGATCGCGAGACCGGGGATCGGGTCGCCATCTCCGAGCGCATCGGGCGCGAGCGCAACGCCGTGATGGTGCCGCCGTTCGACGACCCCGAGATCATGGCCGGCCAGGGCACGGCGGGATTGGAGATTGTCGCTCAGGCGGCCGCGATCGGCGCCCGTCCCGAGCTGGTGCTGGCGCCGTGCAGTGGCGGCGGCCTAGTCAGTGGCCTGGCCATCGCGGTGCGCTCGGCGCTGCCCGACGCCCAAGTGATGGCGGTGGAACCGGAAGGCTTCGATGATTTCACCCGCTCGTTGGCCAGCGGCAATTGCGAAACCAACACGCGCCGCAGCGGTTCGATCTGCGATGCGCTGCTGTCGCCCGAGCCTGGAGTGCTGACCATGGTCGCATGCCGGGCCGAGCGCGTCACGGGCGTGGCGGTCAGCGAAGCCGAGGTCCGGGCGGCCATCCGCTATGCCTTTGAGGAGCTGAAATTGGTGGTGGAACCGGGTGGCGTCATCGCCCTTGCCGCGCTTTTGTCGGGACAGGTCAGCCTACGCGGTCGCACCGCGGCGGTAATGCTGTCTGGCGGCAACATCGATACCAGCCTCTTTGCCGAGATCATCGGTGGACGTTGAGATGACGTCAGTTGGCTGCCCCTGAGGCATCGGCGGCAACCACGCCTCTCGAGCGCGGCCAGCGGAAATCATCGGCGCGGCCCGGGCGCGGCGCCAGGCCATCGCCACGGATCAACAGTTTGAAAAATGGGCTCTGGGTCAGTGGCAGCTGCTTGTACTTGGATTGCACATCGGCCGATGTTGCGACCGAACTCAGTACGGTGAAACCACCGAGCAGATCAGCCGGCAGGGTGTGGCCGGGGTCGGTCTGCGGTTGCCCCTGGTTGGACATTATCCCAGCGATCACGGCGCCCGGGATCGGCGGGCGCACGATGGTCACGGTCTCGGCGGGCTGACCGGCCACGGCCTGCAGCGAAATGGAGCCATCGTCGGCCGCCACGTCCTTGCCGGACTTGCCAGGCTTGCCTGGCACTGGCGCCTTGCCGGCCACCCCTGCGCGCGGCAGGCTATCGTCGCGCACATTGCGCTGTTCGTTCTCGTCGCCGGCCAATGGCACCTCGCGCTCGCGCTGTGCCACCGCCAGATCATGGCTGATCTCGCGCTCGGCAAAGCTGGCCAGTTTCTGATAACCCGGCAGCGTCAGATGCACGCCGTCGTTCAACCGCAGCTGGCGCACCGTGCCTGCGATGTCCGGGCCGCTGTCGGCATAGGCGCCATCGGCGTCGACAAAGCCGTCCCAGCTGTCGATGAATTTGGCGCCGCTCAAGCGCACCCGCTCAAGAAAGATGCCGTTCATCATCTGTGCGGCATTGGTGGCGGCATCGCCGCGCATCGGCGGCAGACCGAGCCAGTAGATCGCCGCCTTGCGGTTGTGCAGCGATTTCAGCAGCGCATCGACGCGCCGGGTATAGTCCTGCTTCCAACCTGCCGTCGCGAAATCCAGGCGCAGCTTGGAGCCCTTGATGGCCAGCCGGTCGTCGGCGCCAAACACCACAACCGCAATCTGGAACTCGTCGGCGGGGCCAAAGCCATCCACCACCTTGTCCCATTCATTGCCGTCGCTGCGGGCGAGCCCGAGCCAGTTGAACGACTTGTTGATCACCTCGATGCCCTGCGCGGTCAGATCCGTCGCCAGGGCGCCAGCCAAGCCGGCGCCATAGGAATCACCCAGCACCACCAGGCGATAATGTTCCTTGGCGGGAAACGGCGTGATGTAACTGGCAAAGCCGGTCTCGGCCCGCGCGGGAGCCGCCACACTGCCGAGCAGCGCGGCCGATGCCAGCAGCGCCAGGCAGAGGCCGCCGAGCGGCCAGTTGATCAGGCGTTGCAGGGGCTCAGGAATGCGCATCTTTCCTCAGTTCCTCCAATACCTTGAGGCTGGGAAACCCATCCGCCGGCAGCCCCTTGCCGAGCTGATAGGCCCGCACCGCGGCAATGGTTTCGCCACCCAACACGCCATCTTGCGCCCGTATCACATGACCGCGCGCCGCCAACAGCCGCTGCAGCTCGCGGCGCTCATCGGGTTGCAGCGACCGCTCGTCGACCGGCCAAGGTGTGGTCAGGAATGGGGCATCGATAAGTTTTTGCGCCAACCAGGCAACGGCCAGCCCATAGGACACCGAATTGTTGTAACGCAGCAAGGCGCGGAAATTGCCGAACACCAGCAGCGCCGGTCCGTTGGCGCCGGCCGGTAACAACAGCGATGCCTTCAGGTCGCCTGCCCCAAGCAGCTTGCCATCGATGTGCCGCACCCCGCTCTGCGCCCAGGCCGAGACTGGCTTGCGATTGTGAAGCCCAGCCTGCCCATAGTCGAATTTGGCCGGCAGCGTAACCTCATAGCCCCACGGTTCGCCGGCGTGCCAGCCGTTCGATTTCAGCAGATGAGCGGCCGAGGCGACCGCATCGGTGGCGCTGCCCCAGATGTCGCGCCGTCCATCATGATCGAAGTCGACAGCATAGGCCTCATAAGTGGTCGGGATGAATTGGGTATGTCCCATGGCGCCAGCCCACGAGCCGGTCATGCGCTCGGGGGCGACGTCGCCGTGTTCGAGTATGCGCAGCGCCGACAACAGCTGCTGCTCACCAAAGCGCGCCTTGCGTCCACCGCGCCAGCCCAGCGTCGAGAGCGAACGAACGACGTTGTAGCTGCCCATGTTGGTGCCGTACATCGACTCCACACCCCACACCGCCGTGATCATGTGAACCGGGATGCCATAGACCTTCTCGATGGCCTTCAGGCCCTCGGCATTGCCTGCCAACGCTTGCTTGCCCAGGCTAAAGCGCCGGTCGGAGACGATCTGCTGCAGATACTCCCAGATCGGGCGCTCGAACTCGGGCTGCTGTTTCGGCTTGGCCAGGATGCGCAGATCCGGCGTGAGGTTGTTGAACGCCTTGGCGAAGGTGGCGCGCGAGACGCCTTTGGCCTCGGCCTTTGGCCACAGCGCCTCGACATAGGACTGGTAATCGGCAAGATCGGCGGCGTTGGCCACCGGCTGGTCGGCGCCAGTCAAGACGGCTGTGTCGGCCGCTCGCGCCGGCACACCAGGCCAGGCCAGCCACGCCACGCAAAGCACTGCGACAGCACGCACAGCGCTGCCACCGAGGGTTGTCCGCGCACGGATCAGCGCATCTGGGTTGGGAGCGTCGGTGCAGCGCAAGGGCATGTCTTTCATATCGTTGAGGGAGCTGCGCGATTCGACCTCGCCGACATTTATTAACCGGCCTTGCGGCAATGATCCAGGCCATTGAAAGCTTGCGCTATGACGTCAATGGCGTCCACCACGTATTGGGGGCACCGCCTATTGGGGCACCTCGGCGGTCCCGCCCAGGGCAGCGACATCGGCGCTTGAGGGATAGCACCGGACCGGCAATTTCTGTGCCTTCTGGAATTCCCCCAGCGCGATACGCATCTTCCAGCCGATCTTGCCATCGACCTTGCCGACATCGTAGCCGAGACTGACGAGTTTCTTTTGCAAAGCCAAAATGCTCGCCTCGGTCAGATGGCTCTGCTCGGCCCATTTGGCCTCGATCGGCGCGCCACCATCGATGCGATCGGCCAGATGGCCGACAAACAGCGCATAGAGATCGGCGTAGTTATAGACCTTCAGCGCCAGGAAGTTGTTGAAGACCAGAAAGGCCGGCCCACCCGAGCCTTCGGGCAGCAGCAGAAAGGCCGGGTCGTCCAACTCTTCGGGACGGAACGGCTTGCCATAGGCACGTGTAAAGCCGAGTTTGACCCAATCTTTCAGCGGGCGCGGTCGGTCGAAGCCGCCCCAGGTGCAGTCGAGCCGCTTGGGCTGGCGCACCTCATAGCCCCAGGTCTTGTCGCGCCGCCAGCCGACCGGCGTGCCGTCGCGGTCCACCGCCTTGCTCAGCTCGACCGCGGTCGAGGCCAGCGAGTCGGGCACCGAACTCCAGACATTGCGCTTGCCGTCGCCATCGAAGTCCACCGCGTAGTCGCGAAAGCCGGTCGGCATGAATTGCGTCAGGCCGAAAGCTCCGGCCCATGAGCCGGTGAAGGCGGCGGGCGTGACATCGCCATCCTCGAGGATCTTCAGCGCCCAGATGAACTGCTCGCGGAAGTACTCCTTGCGCCGCCCGGCAAAGGCTTGCGTGGCGATCACCTGCAGCACCGAGCGGGTGGTGCGCTCCTTGCCGAAATCGGTCTCGCGGCCAAAAATCGCCAGCAGAATGCTCGGATGGGCGCCGTAGGCTTTTTCGATGCGGCCGAGCGGATCGCGCCAGCGTTCCGCCACACTTTTGCCGGCCGCTGCCAGCCCGGCAATTCGCGATTCCTTCATGTAGTCGCCGGCCGGGCGCAGGAACTCTGCTTGCGCGGTGTTTGGCTTGGCGCGCACCACGCCATCAAGCTCCGGCAAGCTGAAATCGGGCTGCAGTCCGGCAATTGAGCGATCGAAGGTCGCCTGCGAGACGCCGATTTTCTGCGCCTCGGGCCAGGTTGAGCGCAAAAAGCGCTGGAAATCGGCGGCCGTGTGTGTGGCGGCCTGAGCCGGTGCTGACAGCCCGGCGAGCGCGGTCAAAATTGCGACCAGCAGGCACAGCCGGACGAGCCAGGCCGCTGGCGACGTCAGTTGCAGCGTTGAGCGTGTAGAGTGCGAAATGACGGTATTCCCTGAGCTTGGGTCAATGGCCGAACCGCCTTTTGATCTGATCCAGCATGTGGTCGGAAATTGGGCCGTTGCCGTGGTCCTGCCAAGAGCGTCGCGTCGTCGCGACGACGGACGCTTGCAGCTCATAGCCGATATTGGATGCGGACTGGCGCTCTTGGCCGTCTGCAGGGGCCGCTCAATCGGGGGCCAGGCTCGTTCGCCATGTGCTGCAACATGTGCTGGAGCGCGACTTGCGGCGGGGGGGGCTTTCTGCGATAGGTAGTGACAATCCTGCCCGACCGGGCTGAACCCTGGCAGCGCCATGCGACCGGCGCTGCAAAATCGCTCCGGTTCGGGCGTCATGCTGGTGGCGAACACAAGGCCGGGCCCAAAGGCCTTGCCGCGTCACCTCGAACTTAGGAGTTGCGACTATGGGCGCGTTCAGCATGTGGCATTGGCTCATCCTGATCGGTATCGCTGCGCTGCTGTTTGGCGGCGGCGGCAAGATTTCCTCGATCATGGGCGATGTGGCCAAGGGCATCAAGAGCTTCAAGAAGGGCATGTCCGAGGACGACGACAAGTCCACCACGGTCGGCACGGAAGCTCCCAAGGTGATCGACCGCAGCGAAAAGGTCTAAGCAGAATTCGCCAAAGTGGCCATCCCGGTTTGGCGATAAAACTGTGCGAAATCAAGGAACCTCAGCAGTCATTCGATGGGCTTCCAACGAATGACTGCTGAGGTTCCCGCCGGACCGGCGGACGGCTGGTTTCAGCCGGATATCGTAAGTGCCACTACCGCCGACAGGACTGTTCATGTTCGACATCAGCTGGAGCCATCTGCTGATCTTTGCGCTCGCGGCCATCATCCTGGTGCCATCCAAGGATCTGCCCGCTTTGCTGCGCACGATCGGCCGCTATGTGGGCGATGCCCGCAAGATGGCGCGCGAGTTCCGCGGCCAGGTCGACGAGGCGCTGCGCGAGACCGAGTTCGCCGACCTGCAGAAAAGCGTCAAGGACGACCTGCGCAGCATCGAAAAATCGGCGTCGATGGCCGAGACCGAGCGCTCGCTGAACGCGGCCTTGAATGCCAGCCCAACCGCGACCGCAGCAGTTGGTCAGCCGACCGGCCAGATCATCCCATCCGTCAGCACCACGCTGCCGGTGCATGAGGAGGTCGGGGGCACTACTCTGGCAGCGCCAGTCGAACTGGCCGCGGCCGTGATGGCCGTTGCGCCAGCGCGCGAGCTGGCGAGCGGGCCCGTGGCCGGCGCCAGCAATGGCGGCCGCCCGCACAATGACGGCATCGAGGTGGTGCGGGCAGGGCGCGGATCGGTTGCCCAGCGCGCCGCGGCGGCCTGGAAGAAGACTGCCGGCTCAGAAAGCGGAGGCTGACCGCCGATGGCCCAGGATGCAACCAATCTGCCGGCAACCAGCGGCGGCGAACCGATCAAGCGCGCTGGCGAGGACGACATCGAGGCGTCACGCGCGCCCCTGCTCGATCATCTGGCCGAGCTGCGCTCGCGCGTGCTGAAGGCCTGCGCCGCCATCCTGGTGGCGTTCGTGATCTGCTTCTTCTTTGCCGGCCGCATCTACAACATCCTGCTCTGGCCCTATCAGCAGGCGGTCACCAACCAGACGCCGTTCGATGTGCTGTATCGTCTGTTCGATCCCAGCCATGCCGCCAAGGTCGTTACCGACACCACCATCGGCCTGATCTATACCGCGCCGCAGGAATTCTTCTTTACCGAGATGAAAGTGGCGTTGTTCGGCGCCATTTTCCTGGCCTTTCCGATCATCGCCACGCAGATCTACATGTTCGTGGCGCCGGGCCTGTATAAGAACGAGCGCAGCTCCTTCCTGCCCTATCTGATCGCAACGCCGATCCTGTTCCTGATCGGGGCGGGAGTGGTCTATTTCCTGGCCATGCCGCTGGCCATGAAGTTCTTTCTATCGATGCAGCAGACCGCGGGCGACGGCAAGGTGGCGATCACGCTGACTGCCAAGGTCAGCGAATATCTCAGCCTGATCATGACGCTGATCATCGGCTTTGGCGTCATGTTCCAGCTGCCGGTGATCCTGACGCTGCTGGCGCGCGCCGGTATGGTTACAGCCGATCTTTTGCGCAAGCAATGGCGCTATGCCTACGTCGGCATCGCTGGCGCCGCCGCCGTGCTGGCCCCACCCGATCCGCTCAGCATGATCGGCATGGCGCTGCCGACGGTGCTGTTGTACGAGGGCTCGATCCAGGCCGTGAAATGGGTGGAGACGCAGCGCGCCATCGACCAAGCCAAGCGCGACGCTGCTGGCTGACGGCGTAGGTTGGGTCAAGCTTTTGCGCGAACCAATATCTCGCCGCCGACGCCACCCGTGGAATGTTGGGTCGCGCTGAAACGCTTGACCCAACCTACATTTTTCACTCCTTTGTCCCGTTTCAACGACAATCACGGCATCCCCATGTTCGACATCAAATGGATACGCGACAACCCGGCCGCCTTCGATGCGGGCCTTGCCCGGCGTGGTCTCGCCCCGCTCTCGCCCGAACTCCTGAAGCTCGACGAAGAACGCCGCGCCATCGTCACCCAGCTGCAGGAGGCGCAAAGCCGGCGCAACGCCGCCTCCAAGGACATCGGCAAGGCCAAGGCCGCCAAGGACACCGTCGCGGCGGATCGGCTGATGGCCGAGGTCGCGACGCTGAAGGAGACCATCGCGGCGGGCGAGGAGCAGGAGCGTGCACTCGACAAGGCGCTCATCGACAAGCTGTCAGTGATCCCGAACATTCCGTTGGCGGAGGTTCCCGATGGCAAGGACGAGCACGGCAACAAGGAAGTCCGCAAATTTGGTGAGCCGCCGAAGTTTGCCTGGACCAACACGCCCAAGCAGCATTTTGAGATTGGCGAAGCGCTCGGCCTGATGGATTTCGAGGCCGCCGGCAAGATCTCGGGCGCGCGGTTTGTATACTTGAAGGGCGCGCTCGCCCGCATGGAACGCGCGCTAGCCAATTTCATGCTCGATCTGCATACGGGCGAATTCGGCTACACTGAATATGTCCCGCCGCTGATGGTGCGCGACGACGCCATGTACGGTACCGGCAATCTGCCGAAATTCGCCGAAGATCTGTTCCGCACCACCAACGGCTTTTATCTCATCCCCACCGCCGAGGTCCCGCTCACCAACTACGTCCGTGAACAAATCATCCTTGAAGAACAGCTGCCGATGCGGCTGACCGCCTGGACGCCATGCTTCCGCTCCGAAGCAGGCGCCGCGGGACGCGACACGCGCGGCATGATCCGCCAGCACCAGTTCTCCAAGGTGGAACTGGTCTCGATCACCACTCCCGAGCAATCGCTCGCCGAGCATGAACGCATGACGGCCTGCGCGGAGGAAGTCCTCAAGCGCCTTGGCCTCGCCTACCGCACCATGCTGCTTTGCACCGGCGACATGGGTTTTGGCAGCCAGAAGACCTACGACATCGAAGTCTGGCTGCCCGGCCAGAACGCCTATCGCGAAATCTCCTCATGTTCCGTGTGCGGGGATTTTCAGGCCCGCCGCATGAACGCGCGCTTCAAGAGCAAAACCGCCAAGGACACCCGCTTCGTGCACACGCTGAACGGCTCGGGGCTGGCCGTCGGCCGCACGCTGATTGCCGTGCTGGAAAACTATCAGCAGGCCGACGGCAGCGTCGCCATTCCCGAGGTGCTGCGCCCGTACATGGGCGGGCTCGCCAATATCGCGGTGGCGTAGGAACAGCGCGGCCATTGGCGCACGTGATGCAGCCCCAGCGCGCCCTCGCCGCGAAAAGATGACGAAATGGCTGCAAGGCGCGACTCATTCTCGGGTTTGCTGGATCGCGGAGCTTTAGACAACACCCGAATACCGGTTTCCACTCGCTACGCGGCTCGCTAGGCTGCAGGCGCTTCAGTATCCCGGACCGCGCCATGATCGATCTCAGCACCCGCCAGACCGAAATCGTTACCCAAGCCCGCTCGTCGGGCCGGGTCAGTGTCGATGATCTGGCCAAGCGCTACGATGTCTCGCCGCAGACCATCCGCAAGGACTTGAACGATCTGTGCGAGCAGCATCTGCTGACGCGCGTGCATGGCGGCGCCATCGTTGCTTCCGGGGTCGAGAACATTTCCTATGAGGCTCGGCGCTTTGTCGCCGCGCCCGAAAAGCGCGCGATCGGCGCGGCCGCCGCCGCCCTGATCCCGAACAACTGCTCGCTGTTCGTCAACATTGGCACCACCACCGAGGAGGTCGCCAGCGCCCTCAGCGGCCATGAGGATCTGCTGGTGATCACCAACAATCTCAACGTCGCGATCCAGTTGTATCGCCGTCCGCGCATCGAGGTGATCGTTGCCGGCGGCGCGGTGCGGCGGGCCGATGGCGCCATCATCGGGTCCTCAGCCATCGACCTGATCCGCCAGTTCCGGGTCGACTACGCCATCATCGGCGCTTCGGCCATCGAGGCTGACGGCACGCTGCTCGATTTCGACTATCGCGAGGTGCAGGTGGCCCAAGCCATCCTGCAGAATGCCCGCCATGCCATGCTGGTTGCCGACAGTTCCAAGCTGAAGCGTTCGGCCGCCGTCCGCATCGCTCAAATCAGTCAGATGCAAACCTTCGTCACCGATGGCCTGGGCGCCTCGCCATTGCGCGACATCTGCAAGGAGCACGGCATCCGGCTGATCGAGGCCGCGCCTGAGCTGGCCGCGGATGATGAGGTGCCGCTGCCGGCCTGACAAAGTGCGGCGCGCTTTCACTTGCTTTCAATTTTTGTTTCGATATGCATTTGTGCGCAATTCAAGGGAGCATCCGCCATGGCCCATCCAAAGATCACTTTCATCGGCGCCGGCTCGACCGTTTTCATGAAAAACATCATCGGTGACGTGCTGCGGCGGCCGGCCCTGGCTGGCGCCAGGGTGATGCTGATGGACATCGACAACGGGCGGCTGGAAGAGAGCGCCATTGTCGCCAACAAGCTGGTCTCAACGCTCAGGGCCGCGGCTAAGGTCGAAACCACGACCGATCGGCGCAAAGCACTCGATGGCGCTGATTTCGTCGTGGTCGCCTTCCAGATCGGCGGTTACGATCCGTGTACCATCACCGACTTCGAGGTGCCGAAAAAATACCACCTGCGCCATACCATTGCCGACACGCTGGGCGTCGGCGGCATCATGCGCGGCCTGCGCACGGTGCCGCATCTGTGGGCGATCTGCGAAGACATGCTGCAGGTCTGCCCGAACGCCATTTTGCTGCAGTATGTGAACCCGATGGCGATCAATACCTGGGCCATCGCGGAGAAATATCCGGCCATCCGCCAGGTTGGCCTGTGCCATTCGGTGCAGGGCACCGCGCATGAGCTGGCGCGCGATCTCGATATTCCCGACAGCGAAATCCGCTACCGCGCCGCCGGCATCAACCACATGGCGTTCTATCTGACGTTCGAGCACCGCCAGAAGGATGGCTCCTATCGCGATCTCTATCCTGACCTGCTGAAGGGCTATCGCGAGGGGCGCTTCCCCAAGCCCAGCGACTGGAATCCGCGCTGCCCGAACAAGGTGCGCTATGAAATGCTGACGCGGCTGGGCTACTTCGTCACCGAAAGCTCGGAGCACTTTGCCGAGTATACGCCCTATTTCATCAAGGAGGGCCGGCCCGACCTGATCGAGACGTTCGGCATCCCGCTCGATGAGTATCCAAAACGCTGCATCGAGCAGGTGGCGCGCTGGAAGAGTGAGGCGGAGTCGTATCGGTCAGCCAAGACAATTGAAGTGAAGGCCAGTCGCGAATATGCCTCCTCGATCATGAATGCGGTGTGGACCGGCGAGCCGGCGGTGATCTACGGCAACCTGCGCAACACTGGCTGCATCAGCTCGCTGCCCGACAGCTGCGCCGTCGAGGTGCCGTGCCTGGTCGATGCCTCGGGCATTCAGCCGACCCATATCGGCGCGCTGCCTCCGCAATTGGCCGCATTGATGCGCACCAACATCAATGTGCAGGAGCTGACGGTCGCCGCCCTGATGACCGAGAACCGCGAACACATTTATCACGCCGCCATGCTCGATCCGCATACGGCCGCCGAGCTCGACCTCGACCAGATCTGGTCGATGACGGACGATCTGCTGGCCGCCCACGGTGACTGGCTGCCGAAATGGGCGCGCGTGGCGGGCAAGCGGCGGGTGGCTTGAGCCATGCGCCTGCTCGTCTTCCAGCACATCGCATGCGAACATCCTGGCATCCTGCGCGAGTTTCTGGCCCAGGACGGCGTGGCCTGGGACGCCATCGAGCTGGATGCCGGCGAGCCGATCCCGGATCTTGCGCTCTACGACGCGCTCTGGGTGATGGGCGGCCCGATGGATGTGTGGGACATCGAAGAGTGCCCGTGGCTGATCCCCGAAAAGGCCGCCATCCGCCGCTTCGTGCGCGAGCTGAACCGGCCCTATCTCGGCCTTTGCCTCGGCCATCAGCTGCTCGCCGACGCGCTCGGCGGCACCTGCGGTCCGCAGCGCCCGCCTGAGATCGGCATTTTGGATGTCGAACTGACCGAGGCAGCGGCGACCGATCCGGTGTTTGCGGGCTTGCCCAGGCGCATGAGAGCCCTGCAATGGCATTCGGTGCGCGTCGCGCAAGCACCGGACGATGCTGTGGTGTTGGCCAGATCGCCAGCGTGCCGCGTTCAGGCGATGCGGGTCGGCAGAGCCTGGAGCGCGCAGTATCACGTTGAACTGACCGCCGCGACCATCCCCGAATGGGGCTGCGTGCCGGCCTATGAGGCTGCCCTGGTGGCGACCAACGGTGACGGCGCGTTGGCGGCGATGGCCAAGGCAGCGGCGCCGCATATGGCGGATTTCGAGCGCAATGCCAAGGTGATGTACCGCAATTTCATGGCCCAGGCGCGGGGGTAGCGCCCCTGCCCGACCACGTCATCGCGTGCGCGGCGCAGCGTCTTGACGGTGCGCTGAAGTTTCCTGGCTTGCGCTCGGCGACTCCCGTTCCGGGAGCCGGCCGCCGAGCGCGTGCAGCAGCGCATCCGGGATGACATTGCTTGCTATGCCCAAACCAACTGTCATCCCGTGCGCAGCGCAGCGTACTTCACGGTGCGCTGCAGACACGGGACCTCAAAGGGCGCTTGCTGTGTATGAACACGGCAGGAGCCCGCTGAGGTCCCGGATCAGCGCTGCACCATAAGAATGCTGCAGCGCATCCGGGATGACATCGTTTGCTATGCCCATCCCAAAACCTGTCATCCCGTGCGCGGCGCAGCGTTTTGACGGTGCGCTGCAGACACGGGACCTCATGGGGCTCTTGCAGTGGTCCAACACGGCAAGCGCCCGACGGGGCCCCGGATCAGCGTTGAAGTTTCCTGGCTTGCGCTTGGCGACTCCCGTTCCGGGAGCCGGCCACCGAGCGCGTTGCAGCGCATCCCTGAGGACAAATGTCAGTAGTGGGACGCTCACCCCATCAATTCGAGTTGTAGCGCACGGCCAGGACACGGTCGACGCGGTCGAGCAGGCCGCTGGATGGCGGCTGCTGGGTGGTTGACATCGGCGTCGTGGGAACGCTGACAGGCGGCGTGACCGGCAGGTTCACCGGCGCGGTGAGGTTGGAGGTATTGCCGTTGGTGTTGACGTTCTGGAACGGGTTGCCGCCGGACGGCCTCTCGATCGGATGGCTGACCAGGGTCGATTGTTCCAGCATCGCCAGGCGGTTGCTGATGACACTGAGATCGCCGCTGTTGTTCTGGCGCCATTCGTCGATGGCGCTCGACAGGGTCTGTTGGGCGTGGCCGAGCGACAGCATGGCCTTGCGGATCTGTTCCAGTTCGCCGTCCAGCGAGCCGGTCGATTTGGCTTCGTCAGCACGCAGACCGCTGAGCGCGCGCTCGACGCCGGCCAGCCGTTCGCCGATGCCGTTGGAACCGCCAACGCCCGCCAGACGCTGGTCCAGGATACGTTCGAAATTGCCGTTGCGGTCCTGCACCCAGACAATCGCCTGCTGCAGTTCGCCGCGGTATGTGTCGATCGACTTCTGCAGGGCCTGGATCTGGCCGTCCGGCACCGCCGGGCGGGCGCCGCTATCGGCCGGCAGCAGATCGAACATCTCCTCCAGCGCCTTGAATTCCTTCTCGATCGAGCCCTGCCAGGCGGCCAGATCGGAACGTTGCGCGCTGACCTGCCGCTCGACGCCCTGCATGCGGTCGCCCAGCGTCTCCAAGCCGGCCGGCAGCGTGATCGGCTTGGCGTTGCCCGCCACCTGCTCGAACGCCTTCAGCCGGTCGATCAGCATGCTTTCCAGTTTGCCATTGTCCGTGAGCCGCGCATCGAGCGAGGTCTCCAGCGCCTCCAGCTGCTTGGCGATCGCTTCGATCGGCTCGGGGTTGAACTGTCGCGTCTCCATGACGCGCAACCGATCGGCAATGCCCTGCTCCAGCCGGGCCAGGTCGAGACGCTGGTTCTCCAGCGTTTTCTGCACTGACAGGAAGCGATCGCCAATCAGGGTCTGCAGCTGGCCGTTGCCGGCCCCGGTGCCGCCGGCGCTCAACAGCCGCTCGAAGTGCTGCAGGCGGTCGGTCGACACGCGCATGTCGTTGCGCAGGGAACTGAGCGTATCCTGCAGGCTCTTCAAGCGCTCGCTGACATCGCTGCGATCGCCACCGCCGCTGTTGACCAGAAGATTGATCGAGCGCTCCAGCCCGCGCATGCGATCCTCAAGGCCGACCATCGCCGCCGAGGTCTGGCCGGCCTGCGCGTTGCGCAGTTCGTTGATGGCAAGACGCAAGTCGCGCTGCTCGCCGGCATAACGCTCCATCAACACTTTGACCTCGGCCAGCGGATCGGTCGGCTCGTCGATCTCGCCCTCGATGGCGTGCCGGCGGATCATCCGTACCACGCGCGATTTTGGGTCGAAACGCAGCAATGCCTCCAGCAGGTCGCGCGCGCCCAGCGAACGCTCGTCGCGGCGCGAGGCGGCGGCGGCGGCCAGGTGCATGACGGTGTTGAAATCCTTGGAGGCCCTGAGCTGCGCCACCATCATGGTGTGATCAACCGGGATCTCGCTGGAGATCACCGCCGCGCTTTCGCGCTTGAGCGATTCCACATTGATGCCGCGGTCCGACAGCACCTGCGAGGCTTCCGGCACGCGCACCAGCGCATGCACCAGATGCTCCAGCATGACCTCGCGCGCGCCGTGCGCCTTGGCCACTTCGTGGGCGTGATGGCAGCAGGCGAGCACGGTCTCGTCCTCGCTGAGATAGGCTGGACGATAGGTGGTGATGATGCGCCGCCCGATCGCAGTCGAGCCGGTCGACCCGGTGACGTCGGTCTCGATGATCTCGTAGCTGCCGCCGGGCATGTCATAGCGGCCTTGCGTCGGTCGAGCTGAAATATCGTCGTTCTTGCTTGACATGAATGCTACTCCCACACGCTGCGCGTCAGACTTGAGACCCAAGACCCGTGCCTCGAGACAGGCCGCTCGCCGCGTCATCCGTTGACCACCGCCGGGCCGCACATTGGCCATCGATTGCGGCATCACCGGGATACGTCGAGAGCCGTCGCAAATTAAGGCTAAGCCTTTGAAGTCGTTGCCCCGGGGCGAACGGTGCGATCGCGGGGGCGTTGGCCGTATCCTAGCCAAAGGAACGCCGGCAAGCGAGCACCATCGCGCATGTGGTTAGTGGCACTGGCTCATTGGCTCTGGCCAGGCACCACCAAGCCGAACAGCCGGCCCAGCGCATAGGTTGCCAGCACAATGGCAAGGCGCACCAGCAGCACGAAGAACATCAGCACAAAGGTCTGTTCGTGGATCAGAAAGCGCAGCCAGATATTGTAGCCTGCCGAGACCCCCGTATTGGCCGGATTGGTCAGGAAGGACTTGAGATTGCTGGCCAATTCCAGCATCCAGTCGAGCCCGCCGGGGTAGTAGTAGCCGACATAGCCGAGCGCGATGGCACCAAGGATCAGCGACAGCAGCGTGGTACCGCCGGCGCGCGCGATAGACAGGACAAGAAACACGGGACGGGATCCCCTTGAGCTGCGGTCGGCGGCCTGCATAGCATCCCCGACCGGGATCGGCAAAGTGTGCCGGGCGATCACGTTCACACTAGCGATGGATGGCTCGGAACCATCTGGCGGTTCGCGCGGCCGAACTGTCAGACCGCTGGCCGGACTAAGGCGGCGTTCTGTGTGGGCTGATCGCCTGCCGGCAGCCGGCGCTTTCTTCGCACCGGCGCCAACGGGCCAGGAACTTAACGATGATCACTCTGAATCGCTTCACTGTGGTTGACGATGCACCCGGTGCGGGATAACAATCGTCGCAGCGTCCGCCCCGGCAGGTTCGAACCGGGTGGCGAGTGCTACGCTGACGTGCCGTCTGAATACCTCAGACGTTGAATGGCGGCGCCAGCGCGATCTGGACGGATGTCGTAGTGCCCAAAAGAGTTGAGGCCAGCGAACCAGGCCACGCAGCGGGGGGGCCAGTGGAGTCGTGACGTGAAAAATTCCGCGAAAGACCAAGCCAGCCGCTTGGCGCGCTCGGTAGCATCAAATAAGGACAGCGCTGGCGCTGCGGCTCCTGCCGGCCCAGCCATCAGTGTGGCGGGCACCAGCATCAGCGATGCCTTGCTCGGGTCGATCGCGCTGGTACCGGCGATCACCTTCGGGCTTCAGGGCATCACGGACGGCGACTCCTACATTGTCCAGGACGTCGCCAATCAGGTCGCGGCGGCGTCAGGAGTGCGCTCGACGGGTGATCTGGCGCAGGTTGACGCTTTCGATAGCGTGATGATCACCGCCGCCGCCGATCTCGCGGCAAACGCTCGGCCTGCGGCCGACAGCGCGGACGACTTCATCGGCTTTGGCCATGATGTGTCTGATGTTCGGATCGGCTCAGCGGCCGACGATCGGCTTGCGGCGACGGACAGTGCGCCTGCGGACGATCATGGCGACTCGGTGGCACTTGGCGCTCGCGATATCATCCAGGCGGTCGCCGCCCCGACCGCTCCGAACACTGCCGGCCTTGATACGGTCATGACCCATCTGGCCAGCTTTGCGCTCGGCTCGCGGGACCACAACTTGACCTTTGTCGGCGAGGGTAACTTTGCAGGCACCGGCAATGCGCTTGCCAACGTCATCATAGGTGGCGCTGGTGACGACACACTCGATGGCGTTGCCAACACGGACGGCAGTGGCGACACGCTAGTCGGCAAAACTGGCGATGATACCTATATCGTCAGCAATGCTGCCGACGTCGTGGTTGAAATCCGCAACCAAGGCACCGATACCGTCCGCACCAGCCTTGCCGAGCACACGCTCGCGGCAAATGTAGAAAACCTGACCTACACTGGATCGCAAGACTTTACCGGCACCGGCAATGAACTGGCCAACGTCATCGCTGGCGGCGCTGGTGACGACACGCTCGATGGCGTTGCCAACACGGACGGTAGTGGCGACACACTAGTCGGCGAAACTGGCGATGATACGTATATCGTCAGCAGTGCTGCCGACGTCGTAGTTGAAATCCGCAATCAAGGCACCGATACCGTCCGCACCAGCCTTGCCGAACTCACGCTCGCGGCAAATGTGGAAAACCTGATCTACACTGGATCGCAAGACTTCACCGGCACCGGCAATGAACTGGCCAACGTCATCGCTGGTGGCGCTGGCAATGACCGGTTGAATGGCGGTTCTGGCGACGACACACTGATCGGCGGCGGCGGCAACGACGTGCTGCAAGGTGGCGATGGCAGCGATCGGCTCGCGGGCGGCGATGGCGACGACGACCTGCGCGGCGGCGAAGGCCAAGACGTGTTTGTTTTCAACGCCAACTTCGGCCACGACCGGATTGGCGACTTCTCGGCTCACGGGAGTTTGCATGACGTCATCGATCTCGCGATGAACTTGGTCACCGACAATGAGCGAGACGACTTCGAGGCCTTCAGGGCGGAACACGGGAGTGACGTAGGCGGCCACGCCCGACTGCACTTCAATGTCGGGACGGATAGCGACGGGCGTTCGGTGGAGGCAACCATCGATCTCAACGGCATCGCCCTGGCTCAACTGCTGGCCAACGACTTCCGCTTCCACTGAGCGGGCGCAGGTTTGAACCACCTACCATGGACCGGCATGGACGCTTCCCATGTCCGGTTTTTCATCGCCTCCCGCGCTCTCGTCAAACAGCTCCGGAGTCAGCGCCTGCCCAATTGCTCTTGCGCCTCCGCGCAGGAGGGGCGCGACGCTTACTGTAGCGCCTATGGGCCTGCGCCAGGATGACGAAAGTTCGGGAGCCAATTGCAAAAATCAGAACACTAACATTCATTGCCGATCCAGAACTTGCGGGGAGCCGGTGGCATGCAGATCGATCACGACCGCGCCACTGCGGCTGGCGTCAACTCGAAGCCCGCCGCCCCCGGCGGCGACTACGAGCACCTGCCTTATCTGTCGTTGCCGATCACCTACTCCCAGCCCGCCCATCTGGCTGGCCTGGCCGCCCTGCATGGCCTTGAGCCACCCGCCGCCGATCGGGCCCGTGTGCTCGAACTTGGTTGCGCGTCCGGCGGCAACCTGATCCCGCTGGCGGCACGCTTTCCAAAGGCCCGTTTTCTCGGGCTGGATCTGTCGGCGCGGCAGATCGCCGATGGCAACCGGCGCATCGCGGCGTTTGGCCTTGGCAATATCGAGTTGCGCCAGGGCGACATTGCCGCTTTCGCCATCGAGGGCGCACCCTTCGATTACGTCATATGTCATGGCGTCTACAGCTGGGTGCCGCCGGCCGTGCAGGACGCCATCCTCAAGGTCGCAAGCGCGAGCCTGGCCGACCACGGCATTGCTGCCATCAGCTACAACGTGCTGCCGGGCTGGCATCTGCGCCAAGTCGTGCGCAACATTCTGCTGCAGCATGCCGGTTCCAGCGGCACACCGCAGAGTCGCGTCGCCAAGGCGAGAGCGATCCTGCAGCAGCTCGCCGGTGCCGCCAAACTGGCCGACCCATACAGCCAGTTGTTGCGCCATGAGGCCAAGCTGCTGGAAAAGATGCCCGCCTCCTACATTCTGGGCGAGTTTCTGGCTGAGTATAATGCGCCGTGCACATTCCGGGACTTCCATGGCAAGGCAGCGCAGCATGGCCTTACCTTCCTGTGCGAGAGCGACCTCTCGGCACCGACACGCCAGCAACTGACAGCGCCGGCGCTGAAAACGGTCGCCGAACTCAGCGGCGGCGACGCCATGGCGACCGAACAGTATCTCGACATGTTCTCAGGCCGCCCGTTCCGCCGCTCGCTGCTGATCAAGTCGAACCAGACAACAAACGTATCGCGCCCGATTCGGCCCGAGCGGATGCTGCCGCTGCATCTGTCGGCGCGCTTGCTGCCCGATCCGGCGCGCAGCCGCGACGGCGCGTTTGCCTTTACCGACGAGCGCGGACAATCGCTCGCCACCCGCGCCGCTGCGATCGGTCGCGCACTGACGACACTATCGGAGGCCTTCCCGGAAAGCGTTGCCGTGCAGACGCTGGCGGGCCAAGGACCCGAGCGAGCGCGGATCGTCCGCGCGCTGCTGGATCTGCTGATGGATGGCCGGGCGACGGCTTCGACGCTGGCGCTGGAAACCGGGCGCAGCACCGACGCGCGGCCGCGCGCCTGGTCGTTGGCGCGGGCCGAGGCAGCGGCCGGTCAACCCGGCATCACCAGCCTGCGTCATGTCCTGGTGGCCTTGCCGAAGATGGCGCTGGCAATCACGGCCCGGCTCGACGGCAGGCACGACCGGGAGGAACTGGTGAATTGGCTGGCGCAAGAGATCCGCACCGGGACCATTGAGGCGCCCGAGCCGGAGGCCAGCGGTGCGCCCGCCGCCGAGCCGAGCCGGGATCGAGCGCTGAGCCTTGCCAAACACCACGTTGAGGCAACTTTGCGGCATTTGGCGGCGTGCGGCGTGCTTGCACCACCGGCAGCTCCAGCGGCGTAGCCGCACGGCGCTTCAAGCCTTCAGGGCGGTATCGATTGCGGCCAGTTCGGCCTTCGACAGTGCCGCGGCATCCAGCGCGCCGACGCATTGCGCGATGTGTTCGGGCTTGCTGGCGCCGATCAGTGCCGAAGTGACGCCAGCGGGTCGCACCAGCCAACTGATGGCGAGTTCGGCCAGCGATTGCCCGCGCTGCTGGGCGATCGCCGCCAGGGCCTTCAACTGCTTGCGCAAGGCCGGCGTGATGGCGTTGGGATCGAGCGACTTGCCCTGCGTCGCCCGGCTGCCGGCGGGGATATCGTCGAGATATTTGTCCGTCAACAGACCTTGTGCCAGCGGCGAAAAGGCGATCGAGCCCATGCCGGTCTCGGCGACGGCCTTCAGCACACCGCCGGTTTCGGGCACACGGTCGAGCAGGTTGTAGCGCGGCTGGTGGATGAGGCAGGGCGTGCCGAGCGCCCTCAGGATGCGTGCTGCCTCGCGCGTCGGTTCGGCGTCATAGCTGGAAATGCCAGCGTACAGCGCCCGCCCCGAGCGTACGGCAAAATCGAGCGCGCCCATGGTTTCCTCAAGCGGCGTGTCCGGATCAAAGCGGTGCGAATAGAAGATGTCAACATAGGGCAGGCCCATGCGTTTCAGACTCTGATCCAGGCTGGCAAGCATGTATTTGCGGCTGCCCCATTCGCCATAGGGGCCGTCCCACATGTGGTAACCGGCCTTGGTCGAGATGATCAGCTTGTCGCGCTCGGACTTGAAATCGTGACGCATGATGGCGCCAAACGATTCCTCGGCGCTGCCGGCCGGGGGGCCGTAATTGTTGGCAAGATCGAAATGCGTGATACCGAGGTCGTAGGCTTTCCGGCACAGCGCGCGCTTCACCTCAAACGGCGTATCGCCACCGAAGTTGTGCCACAGCCCAAGCGAGACGGCGGGCAGCTTGAGGCCGCTCTTGCCGCAACGGTTGTAGATCATTGAAAGGCTCCGTTGGCTCCGTAGGTCACACGTTCTTTCTCACTTCATCAATGCCCGCGCCTCGTCCGGCCCGAACGGGGCTGGCTGCGTGCAGGTCGTTTTCAGCTCGACGAACTTGCCCTCCTGGCCCGACTTCAGCGCCGCAGTCATCACGTCCACGGCATGCAATGTACGATCGATCGAACAGCGCGCATCGCGATTGCCCGCAATTGCCGCGGCCAGATCGGCCAGGCCCGCCGAGCGGTAGTTGGCGACCATCCCTTGCGGATGCTCCTGGTTGCCCTTGCCGAGCGGATGATCCCAATCGGAGAGAGGCAGCGGATTGCTGTTCTTCTTGGTTGCCATCACGGTGCCACCAAAGAAATTGGGATCGGGCACGAACAGCGCGCCTTCCGTTCCGTATAGCTCCATATTGGCGTGGCGATGCGCCCACACATCCCAGCTTGCCGACAGCGTGACGGTCGCGCCGTTGTGGAACTCAAGCAAAGCGTGGATGTTGGTCGGGGTCTCGACGCTGATGGTCTGGCCGGCGCGCGGCTGGCTGGAGATGGTGCGCAGGGGCTTGGCTATCGAGGCCAGCGCAGCCACCCGCTTCACCGGTCCGATCAGATTGATCAGATTGCCGATGTAGTACGGGCCCATGTCCAGGATCGGCCCGCCGCCCGGCTTGAAGAAGAAGTCCGGGTTCGGATGCCAATGTTCCATGCCAAAGCCCATGACATGGGCCGTACCCGCCGTGATACGTCCGATCTCGCCATCATCGATCGCCGCCCTGGCGCGCTGATGCGAGCCCCCGAGGAAGGTATCGGGCGCACAGCAGACTTTAACGCCCTTGGCCGCCGCTGTGTCGCGCAGCTTCAAGCCATCCTTCAGCGACAGCGTGAGAGGCTTCTCCGAATAGACGTGCTTTCCGGCCTTGGCAGCCGCCAGCGAGACCGCAAAGTGCTGGTCGGGCACGGTCAAGTTCAGAACGATGTCCACGTCCTTGTGCCTGATGAGCTTGCCCGGCTCCATCGCCTTGACGTGATATTTCTCGGCCGCCGCCTTTGCCGCCTCGGGATTGAGGTCGGCGCAAGCCGTGATCTCGATCCCCTTGAACAGCGGCGACAGGTCGAAATAGGTCTTGGAGATGTTGCCGCAACCGACCACACCGATGCGCAAGTCATTGGCCATGGGTGGTGCTCCTACAGCTTCTTGACGGTGGCCATCGAACGTTTTGCAAAGCGCTCGAAGTCGCTCGGCAGGTCGTGCTCCAGGATGAAATGCACGCAGCGCGTGGCACTGATCGCATCGATCACCTTGGCCCAATCGATGGTGCCGTGTCCAATGTCGGCCCAGCCTTCCTCATCCTCGTTCTCGCCGCGCCGCGCGATGTCCTTGATGTGCAGCAGCGTGATGGCGCCGGCATAGCGCTTGATCCACTTGAAGGGATCGGACTTGCCACGGATGATCCAGGCGACGTCAATCTCCCAGTCGAGCAGCGGGGCGGCCTCGAACATGAGTTCGTGCGGCGTGCTGCCGTCCTTCAGCTTGGCGAACTCGAAATCGTGGTTGTGCCAGGCCAGCGGAAACCCTTCGGCGCGATAGGTTTCGGCAATAGCGCCGAGGCGTTTACCGAACTCTTTCCAACCCTTGGTCGAGGTTGGCCGCTGCTCCGGCATGACAAACGGAGCAACCAGCTTACTGATGCCAAGCGTGGCGCAGAGGCCGAGAACCTTCCTCTTTTCCTTCTCCAGCATTTCGATCGGGAAGTGGCTGGACGGCATGCTGATATCGTTCTTGTCCATCACCTTGCGCAGCTTTTCAGGCTCGCCATAGACGCCGCCGAACCCTTCAACCTCCTTGTAGCCCAGCCTGGCAAGGGTCACGATGGTTTTGTCTGTCGGCGGATGATTGCGAGCGGAATAGAGCTGCATTGAATAGCGTGCGGGCACCAGAGATCCTCCAGATTTGGCTGTCAGTTTTTGCGGCACGTTGCCGAATAGAGATCGCGAACCTTCAGCGTCTGCGCAGCGGTCGCAAGGTCCGCGGGGACATCCGGCCGGAACGCCACCTCACGGGACGTACCGGGAAGGAAATCGAACGCGACAGCGCTGAAATGACCGGGACGTCGCATCCGAACGCGACGGAAAAGACGGGTAGATCGGCTTTCAGCTTAATGGTCAGCCCACCGTCCGTCGAGTGGTTTGACATCTCACTGCGTGGATCCGCCAAGGCATTGATTTGCCGGCGCCAACCGCCCGTTGGATTACGGCGCCTTGCTATAGCCTATCGCCGCTGTGCGCATCAAACAGGCTCGACAGTCCAACCCGGAAGCGCAACGACACCGGCTGGCCGGGCACGTAATGCTCGCTCGATTCGACGCGCGCCGACATGGTCTGGCCTTCGAGGTTGAGCCAGACCAAGCTGTCCGATCCCATCGGTTCGACCAGATCGACCGTGGCGGGGAAGGCTTCGGACGAGCCCGGCTCAGCACCGGTGCCGACGCGGATGTGTTCAGGACGCACGCCGAATTCGACCGGAAGGCCGGCTTCGAGCGGGCGCAGCGGCACATAGTCGGTGAGCTGCACGAGCGTCGAACCCAATTGCAGCGTTGGTCTGCTGCCGCCCGATGCGATTGTGCCCTTGAGGAAATTCATCGACGGTGAGCCGATGAAGCCGGCGACATAGCGCGTGCGCGGCTTATTGTAGATGGTCAGCGGCGCGTCCAGCTGCTGGATGACGCCGGCCTTCATGACGGCGATGCGGTCGGCCAGCGTCAGCGCCTCGATCTGATCGTGCGTGACGTAGATCATGGTGTTGCCGAGCTTCTGGTGCAGGCGCTTGATCTCGACACGCAGTTCCGCGCGCAGCTTGGCATCGAGGTTGGACAACGGCTCATCGAACAGGAACACATCGACATCGCGCACCAGGGCACGGCCGATGGCGACGCGCTGGCGCTGGCCGCCGGAGAGCGCGGTGGGCTTGCGCTGCAGCAACGGCTCGAGCTGCAGGATCTCCGCGGCCCGGTCCACGCGCTGCTTGATGTCGGCCTTGGCCATGCCGGACACGCGCAGGCCGAAGGACAGGTTTTGCTCCACCGTCATCTGCGGATAGAGCGCGTAGGACTGGAACACCATGCCGATGCCGCGGTCCTTGGGCTCTTCCCAGGTGACATTCTTGCCCTTGATGAAGACCTTGCCCTTGCTGGGTTCCAAGAGACCCGCGATACAGTTCAACAGCGTCGATTTTCCGCAACCGGACGGCCCTAGCAGCACCAGGAATTCGCCGTCGCCGATGTCGAGATCCAGTTCGTGCAGCACTTTGACTGAACCATAACTCAGCGCCATGCCCTGCACCGAGACGCTCGGGCCTTTTCCATTGGCCATGGTGCGGCCGGAGCTATTCACACGCGTGTTGTCGTTCATGGCTCAACCCTTCACCGCACCAGCGGCGATGCCGCGCACGAAATAGCGACCCGACAGGAAATAGATCAGCAGCGGCACGGCGCCGGTCAGCAGCGTGGCGGCCATATCGACATTGTATTCCTTCACGCCCTGCAGCGAGTTGACGACATTATTCAACTGCACCGTGATCGGATAGTTGGTTGGACCGGCAAAGATCAGGCCGAACAGGAAATCGTTCCAGATGCCAGTGACCTGCAAGATGACCGCAACCGTGAAGATCGGCAGCGACATCGGCGCCATGACCTGGAAGAAGATGCGCCAGAAGCCGGCGCCATCGACGCGCGCAGCCTTGAAAAGTTCGGGTGGCAAGGACGCGAAGTAGTTGCGAAACAGCAGCGTTAGGATCGGCAAGCCAAAGATGGTATGTATCAGGATGACAGCATAGAGCGTCGAAAAAATGCCAAGCTCGCGCGTGATGATGACCAGCGGATAGAGCATCACCTGATAGGGAATGAACGAGCCGATCAGAAGGACCGTGAAGAAGCCTTCCGAAAATTTGAACGGCCAATTGGCGAGCGAGTAGCCGGTGATCGAGGCGACCGCAATCGAGACGATCACGGACGGAACGGTGATCTTGACCGAATTCCAGAAGCCGACCTGGATGCCGTTGCAATAAAGGCCGGTGCAGGCGCTGCTCCAGGCCTTGATCCAGGGCTCGAAGGTCGGGTGCGCGGAGGGGATGAAGATGTTGCCATCGCGGATGGCATCGAGGTCTTTCAGCGATGTGATCACCATCACATAGAGCGGCAGCAGATAGTAGAGCGAGGTGATGAGAAGCACGGAGTACACCAGGATGGTGGCCGGCGCGAACAGGCGCCTCGGCCGGGGTCCATCGGGTTGCATTGACGTGCTGTTCATCGGTATTGCTTTGCCTTGCCGAATTCGACCCAGACCCACGGAATGAGGATGATCGCGGTCGTCACCAGCATCATGGTTGAGGCGGCCAACCCCTGAGCGAGATTGCCGACGAACATGAATTCATAGACGTATTTGGACGGCACTTCGGAGGCGAGGCCCGGCCCCCCTTGCGTCAGCGCCACCACCAGATCGAAGATGCGCACGGCGCTGGAGGCAACAATGACGAAGGTGGTGATCAGTACCGGCCGCATCATCGGAATGACGATCTGCAGATAGGTGCGCCATTTCGGAATGCCGTCGACCCGCGCCGCCTTCCAGATTTCATCGTCGATCGAGCGCAGGCCGGCCAGCATCAGCGCCATCACGAGGCCGGTGCCTTGCCAGAGGCCAGCAATCAGCACGGCGTACATCACCATATGGCGGTTGGTCAGCCAGTCGAAATTGAAGTCCACCCAGCCGAGCTTGCGGACGGTCGCTTCCAGCCCGAAGGCCGGCGACATGATCCAGGCCCAAACGTGGCCCGTGACCACCAGCGAGAGCGCGAACGGATAGAGATAGATCGAGCGGAACAGGCCCTCGGCGCGGATCTTCTGGTCCATGAAGACGGCCAACAGAAAGCCGATGATGAAGGCGATGACGACATAGAATACGCCATATAGCATCAGGTTTTTGATCGAGATCAGCCAGCGATCAGAATGCCAGAGGCGGACATATTGTGCAAAGCCGACGAAGTTGAGCAGCGGCAGGGTGGTCGAGCGCGTGAGGGAGTAGACGAACGTCCAGACCGTGCCGCCGATGAACACGCCGAGCACGATCAGCATCATCGGTATGGAGGCGAGCTTGGCGCTGATGTTGCCGCGCATGTAAACCACGGCAGCGACGGGAACCAGCAGCACCGAGGCATAGAACAACAACTCGTCGCCCAAGACATAGGTGACCGGAATGACAAAAAGCAACAGCAGGGCGGCCAGCGTCGAATAGCGGTTGCGCCAGAACGGGCTGGGTTCGCTCAGATTTAAGTCGGACGTCGTTGTCAAAGCCATGAATACGCGATCACCAGTCGAGGGGCGGTACGCCTGCTCTCCCCCCGCTTAGGGGAAGCGACACTAGACAGGTTGGGTCAACCCCTTTTGGCGCAACCCAACCGTCATCGGGCGCTTCGCGCGACCTTCGCCATGAACAAAAATCCCGACCCGGCAGGGATGCCGGACCGGGATTGGTCTGACCTACATCGAAGTCAGAAACGCCGGCCCGAGATCACTTGGGAGCGTTCTTGATGACGTCGACGAACTTGGCCTGGGCCGCCTCGGCGGAAACGTCCGGATTGGCCCAGAAGTCGTTCATGATATCGCGGATCTGGTTCAGCGAGTCACGATCGATCATTTGCGCGTCATTCGGGTACACCTTGGACGGATCGGCGAGAATGGCGAGGCCCTTTTTCATGCAATCGTTGGCGGCATTGAGGTCAACATCGGCGCGGATCGGCAGCGAGCCCTTCTTCAAGTTGAAGGCAACCTGCGTCTCCTTGGTGATCAGGGTCGAAGCCAGCTTGAGCTGCGCCTTGGTGACTTCCGGGTCCTTGTTCTTGGGGAAATAGAACACGTCGCCACCGGTGTTGATCACGGGTTCGACGCCCAAGCCCGGCAGGCAATCATAGTCCTCGCCGGCCTTCATCTTGGCTACCTGGAACTCACCTCCAGCCCAGTCACCCATGACGTTGGCTGCGGCCTTGCCGGAGATCACGAGACCAACGGCCTCGTTCCACTGCGGCACGATGGTTGGCTCGCAGGTATTACGCCGCGTCGCCGATCGCATCCATGATTACCTGCTGACGACCAGCGTGCAACTCGGTGCGAGCTATGCACAATCTCAACTTGCGTCGGAAAGAGTGTTGTCGGCGCGCCGCGCCGTGGCGGAGCTGATCAACGCGGCGCATGAAGATGAAGTGGTGATGGGGTCGGCGACGACGGCGCTGATGTTTCTCCTCACGCAGGCATTGCTGCCGGGCATTCGGCCCGGCGACGAAATCATCGTCACCAACAGCGATCACGAGGCCAATATTGGCGGCTGGATGCGGCTGCAGCTGGCGGGTGCGGTAGTCAAAGTCTGGGACGTGAATCTCGACAGCTTAACGTTGGAACTCGATGGTCTTGATCGCTTACTGACGAATCGCACAAAGTGGGTCGCGATGACCCACGCGTCGAATGTACTCGGCAGCGTAAATCCGGTCGCCGAAGTCGCGCGGCGCGTGCATGCAGTCGGCG
>JANLQJ010000415.1:0-6988 GCA_031367715.1 Hyphomicrobiaceae bacterium
CGGCGCAGAAAGCGCTTAGATTTAAGGGCTTTGCCGCCAAATATAGTTGATCACAATGCAGCGCGAGTGCCCATCATGCGGTAAAATCCTCGTATGCAAAGCCACGCGAGCACGCTCAGCACCGCAGGATCCATGGATCCTGCGCTGCTGCAGTTGTTGGCCGCGAAGGACAAGAGCATCGAGGAACTGACGGGGCGTGTTGAAGCGCTCTCGCGTCAGCTCGACTGGTTCCGCCGCCAGATGTTTGGTGCGAAGAGCGAGCGGCGGGTGCTGGTCGAGGAGACGCAGCAGATCGCGCTCGGCGAGGTGCTCGATCAAGGCTCGGCGGTGGCGCCGCCCCCGAAGCGCCGTGTGGTGGCCGAACACACCCGCGTTGCGAGCAAACCTAAGGACGACGGGGAGAGCCTGCCGTTCTTTGATGCCACCCAGGTGCCGATCGAGACCATCGAGCTGCCGGTCCCCGAGGCGGTAGCCGATGAGGCTTACGATCGCATCGGTCAGAAGATCACCTACCGTCTGGCCCAGCGCCCCGCCGCCTACGTGGTGCTCCAGTACATCCGCCCGCTGATCAAGCTGCGCGAGAGCGGGCGGCTGGTGGCGACGCCTGCGCCCACGGGCGTGATCGAGGGCAGCCGGGCCGATGTGAGCTTCCTGGCCGGCATGCTGGTGGATAAATATCAGTACCACCAACCACTCTATCGCCTCCACCAGCGTCTCACGGCAAACGGCTTTACGCTCTCCCGCCCCTGGCTCACGCAACTGAGCCAGCAGGCCATTGCCTTGCTGGCGCCGATTTACCAGGCCCAGTTGGCCTCGATCAAGCACAGTCGCATCATCACGATGGATGAGACGCCGATCAAAGCGGGCCGGGAAGTCCAGGGCAAGATGCGCACCGCCTGGTTCTGGCCGGTGCACGGGGAGAGCCAAGAGATCTGCTTCCCCTATGCCCCGACGCACCGCAAGGAGCACATCTTCAAAATCCTCGGCCGGCACTTCGCCCCGGACACGGTCTTGCTCACCGATGGGAACGACTCCTACGCCCGCTATGCCGAAGCGGTCGGGATCGTGCATGCTCAATGTTGGTCGCACAACCGCCGCGGCTACTTCGAGGCCAAAGAGTACGAACCCGAGCGCGCCGAGCAGGCACTCGCACTCATTGCCAGACTCTACGCCATCGAGGAGGAGATCCGCGAAAAAGCGCTCGTCGGCGAAGACAAGCGCTTACACCGACTCGAGCACAGCAAGCCGGTCACGGACCTGTTCTTCCACTGGGTCGAGCACGAACTGAACGCCGATGCCCTGAAGGCCAAAACACCACTGACCGAGGCGCTGGCCTATGCGCACAAACGCCGCGCGGCGCTCGAGTTGTTCCTCAACGATCCGGACCTACCGCTGGATACCAATCATCTGGAGCGCGGCCTGCGTGTGATCCCCATGGGGCGCAAAAACTGGAACTTCTGCTGGACCGAGCTCGGCGCCGAGCACGTGGGCATCATGCAAAGTCTGATCGTCACCTGCCGCTTGCATGGCATCGACGCCTATACCTACCTGGTCGATGTGCTGCAGCGAGTCGGCGTCCATCCGGCCAGCCGAGTTGCCGAGCTCACGCCGCGTCTGTGGAAGCTACACTTCGCCGCCGCTCCGCTGCGATCAGACTTGCACACCCGCCCATCGGCGTAAACTACGTCGCTGAATTACCGCTTACGGCCATCCACGGCTGCATGTGCTCCAGTAGTTCAGCGTCCAGCCCTTCGCTCGCAGCCTGGGTATTGAAACGGCGGTAAAGCTCCGGCCCGAGTACGCGCTCCAGTGTTTGTCCTTCCGGTAGCGCGCCCAATGTGTTCATGGCCAGGACCATGTCCTCGGTGCCAACCGAGCCCAGATCAAGCTCCATCACCAGGGCGGCGGCATGTTCGTAGGCCTGCAACGCCTCGGCGGGCAACTCGCTCGCGTCCGGCTTGAGCATATGGACCGAACCGAGCAATACCACGGAGTTGGACTTGCCCCTGACTATCCAGAGCGAGTGATGCGCAGCGTCAGCGGCCGTGGCCGTGGCCGTGGCCGTGGCCACGAAGGCCAGAAAAAAACCTGCAATCCACAGGGAGGTTCTCATCTGTGCATTGTGGCAGCGACCGTGATCACTGTCATCGCCGGCCACAACCTGTCCTATTGCAGTTTCACAACGGTGGCTCCGGCAATGCCGCCGCGACCAGCATCCTGCAGCACAATCGCCACCCGGGTGGCGTCAGTCGGCAGCGCACTTTGTGCAACGGTAAACACTGCGGCCGCGCCACGACTCACGCCCAGCCAACGCCAGGAGCGCACGATGTTCCATTCGGTCAGGGTACGCCCGGCGTTCTCGCCACGCGCGATAACGGTCTCGGCGCGCGGCAGATAGGCAATCGCATAGACATCGTAAACTTCTGTGCTGCTGCGTTCCGGCACACTCACCTGCACCACGCCATCGCGCAACTCAGCCTGAACAGGAACCGTAGTGCGCGGCTCGCGCAGGGCCGCGATGATGGCCGCACGGTCTGAGCCCACGACACTGCGGCGACCATCAATGATGAGTTGCGGCGTAAACACGCTCGGTAAATCGTTGGCTGTCGCCCACCAGCGTTGCTGTTGCGCGGCCGGAGGCAGTGCAAAGCGGTCTCGCCAACCCAGATCGTCCCAATAGTCAACATGGAAGGCCAGTGGCAAGACGTCAGCGCGGTCCGCAAGTTCACCGAGCAAGGCTTCGGCGGGCGGACAGGAGCTGCAGCCCTGCGAGGTATACAACTCGAGAACCAGGGGGCGAGAGGGTTGCTGCGCGAGCGCGGTCGCGCATGCCACGATGGCGGTCAGCGCAAATACCGAACTCGTTTGCGACCCGGTCATCCGGCACCACACAGCGGCGATCTTCGTCTCATGCCAGTTACTTCGCCGAAGGCGGCTGGAAGTTACTACGGCCGCTCTCCGCCTGGCGGTCCCCAGAATACGACCCAGGCTGAAAAACCGGCCGAAAGGCCTTCAAAGCGATGCTCAACACCCGCCGCAACGAAGAACGCGTCGCCGGGCACGCAGCGGTGGCGCTGATTCGCAATGACGATCTCGCCCTGACCCGCATGGATGATGTAGATCTCATCGCGCTCGTGCGGCGACTGCGGATCATTGCCGACTGGCGCGTAGAAACCCAGGGTCATGGTGCCGTGTTCGAACGCCACCGCATAAGGCTCGCCCTGCGGCCACTCGGCCGAGACGGCGCCGGGCATCTGGCGGAACAATTCGGCGAGTGAGGATTTCATTGGGGAATAAAGCCTCGTGACGGTGTCAGTTGCGGTAGCCGGGATCGAGCCGATCGAGCAGGCGCAGCAAGGCATTCCAGCACAGATTGAGACCATCCGGATCGGCGATCAGGTGCTTCCCGGGCGCCGCCGGTGGTGAGCTGAACTGGCGCTGCGTACGCTCGCAGATTTCGACGGGCGGCACAGTCACGGCCGAGCCCCCAGCCTGCGCCGCCAACTGGATATCGCAGGCTTTTTCCAGATAGTACATGCGCAGAAACGCCTCCGGCACACTGCCCCCGACCGTCAGCAGGCCGTGATTGCGCAGAATCATTACGCTGTTGTCGCTCAGGTCCTGCACCAGTCGCTGCTGCTCATCCAGATCGTAGGCGATGCCTTCATAGTCGTGGTAACCGACGCGCCCATAGAATTCCAGCGACATCTGATTGAGCGGCAGCAGACCGGCGCGCTGCGCGGCCACCGCGCAGCCCGCACGGGTATGGGTATGCACCACACAGTGCGCATCCTCACGCGCGCCATGGATCGCGCCGTGGATGACGAAACCGGCCAGATTGACCAGGTGCGGGCCCGGTTCAACAATAGAGCCGTCGAGGCGCAATTTCAGCAGGTTCGAGGCGGTGATTTCCTCGAACAGCAGGCCGTACGGGTTGATGAGAAACTGGTGCTCGGGCCCGGGCAGGCGCACTGTCACGTGGGTGTAGATCAGATCGGTCATGCGAAAATGCGCCAGCAGTCGAAAGCAGGCCGCGAGTTCGCGCCGCAGCTGCCACTCTTCGTCGGTGTGACTCATGTATTCAAACCTTAGCGGCAGCACCCTGCCAGCGAATCGGCGCGATCTTCGGCAGAATAAATACCCAGCCGACAAATCCCAGTATGTTGACCAGGGCCGCCACTGCGAAGGCGCGCTCGAAGTGGCCGGTGGCACCGACGATGAACCCGGTAGCGGCAGGAGCCGCAATACCGGCAATATTACCGCACATATTCTGTACGCCAACCCAGCGCGCCGAGGCCGCCGGGCCGGCAAGAATCTGCGGGATGGCAAAAGTGCCGGGTGATGCAAAACCCATCATCATTTCATAGGCGTACAGGCAGGCGATCGACTGCCCGACGGGCAGCACCACCATGCCCGCCATGCAACCGATCGCGGCCAGATGGTTGAGCGCCATGATGCCCTTGTAGGCGACATCGGGGGAGCGCCCAGCGCGTATCCACCGGTCGGTTGCCCAGCCGGCCACAAACCCGGCCAGGGCGTTGACCAGGTAAGCGCCACCGGCAACACTCGCCATGGTCTCCATCGAAAAACCGCGCACCTTGATCAGGTATTCGGGTAGCCAGGCGAGGATGAAGTAGAAGGTATAATTCTCGGCAAAATGACCGAGCGAGGCGCCCCACAAGCCCTTCTGGCGCAGAATCTGCCTGAAATCAGGTCCGCCCTGCGTGTCCCGCTTCAGCTTCACTTCTTTGACGATCACCCGGCTCCAGGGCAACAGCCAGAGCATCGACAGCGCACCGAAGAGTACGAATACCGGTCGCCAGCCAAATCTGGCCATTAACATGCCGCCGATAAAAGTGCCGACCGCCGGACCGACCAGGTAACCGAATGCCGCAACGCCATTGGCGGTGCCTATTCGCTGCGGCGAGACACTGTTGGCGATGAGCTTTGAGACGCTGGGAAAGGTCACGCTCTCACCCAGGCCGAGCATCAGTCGCAACAGCAGCAGCGCCGCGAAAGAGCCGACGAAGCCCATGCACAGCGTCGCGATCGACCAGATCAGGATGCCCACTGCCAGTACCACGTGCGCGCCGTAGCGCTCGGCGGCCCAGCCTGCTGGCACCATGGCCAGCACATAAGTCACGAAGAATGCTGACAACAGCAAACCGAGTTGTTCGGGCGAAAGGTGCAGCTCCGACTCCATGAGCGGCGCCGCGGTCGCCAGGTTACCGCGATCCACGTAGCTGATGAACAGCGCCACCGCGAGCATGAGGACCAGCCGGATGGTTGATGTCGGTGGACGTACGCTCGCTTGCTTCAGCATCAGGCACTCCCTCACTGAATGACTTTGAGCGCCATTGTAAGGCCTGGGCGCACCCGGACACCTGCCCTTGGCGGCGCTGTGCGAGAATCGACCCCGCGCCCAGTTGCCGGAGCGGAGGCATGATGTCGGAAAACTATCGCGGACTGTCGGGCCAGACGGTCGCACTGGTAACGGCCGGCGCCTCAGGCATTGGTCGCACCATCGCCGCGGCTCTGGCAGCTCAGGGCTGTCGTATCCACGTCTGCGATATCGCCGAGGACGCGCTGGCGCGTTTCCGCAGCGATTTTCCCGGCGCGACGGCGACGCTGGCCGACGTCAGCAAGCCGAGCGAGGTTGAACGGCTGTTCGCCGAAGTGCAGCGCGCGACCGGCCGGCTCGATGTGCTGGTCAACAATGCCGGTATTGCCGGCCCGACCGCACCGGTCGAGTCGATCGGTATCGCTGACTGGGATCAGACCATTGCCGTAGATCTGAGCGGCCATTTCTATGTCACGCGGCTCGCGGTGCCGATGCTGAAAGCCGCCGGCGGCGGCTCGATTGTCAACATTTCCTCGAATGCCGGCCTGTACGGATGTCCGCTGCGCTCGCCCTATGTTGCGGCCAAGTGGGCGCTGATCGGGCTTACCAAGACCTGGGCTATGGAACTGGGCCCGCAGCGGATTCGTGTCAACGCGCTATGTCCTGGCAGCGTCAAGGGTCCGCGCATCGATCGCGTTATCGACGCAGCGGCCCAGGAGCTCGGCGTTTCCCCGGCGGAGGTGCGGCAAAGCTACCTCGATCAATCTTCCCTGGGGGTGTTCGTCAATGCCGAGGACATCGCCCAGATGGTGCTGTATCTGTGTTCCGATCTGGGGGCATCGATCTCCGGCCAGGCGCTGGGCATCGATGGTCACACCGAGAATCTGTCCACGAACAAGAAAAAAGCCCCGACGCCGTGAAGCGTCGGGGCCTTTCCCTGTATGAGAGCCTGGCAGTGACCTACTCTGGCATGGCAACTGCCACACTACCATCGGCGCAGAGCATTTTCACTTCCGAGTTCGAAATGGGATCGGGTGGTTCCTGCTCGCTATGGCCGCCAGGCAAAACCGGAAGATTCTTTTCGATAGATGCTGGTCGCGTTCGATAACGTGAATAATCGCTCCATCATTGCATCGATCTGCCTCGCGCTTCTGGCACACGCTCATCGCATGAGGCCAAACCGCTTGAGGTTATATGGTCAAGTCTCACGGGCAATTAGTACCGGTTAGCTGAAGTCATTACTGACCTTACACACCCGGCCTATCAACCACGTAGTCTACGTGGGCCCTTTAGGGGAATCGAGTTCCCAGGGAGATCTAGTCTTGGGGGGGGCTTCCCGCTTAGATGCTTTCAGCGGTTATCCCGTCCGCACATAGCTACCCGGCAGTGCCACTATCGTGACAACCGGAACACCAGTGGTGCGTCCATCCCGGTCCTCTCGTACTAAGGACAGCTCACCCTCAAATCTCCAACGGCTACGGAAGATAGGGACCAAACTGTCTCACGACGTTTTGAACCCAGCTCGCGTACCACTTTAATCGGCGAACAGCCGAACCCTTGGGACCTGCTACAGCCCCAGGATGTGATGAGCCGACATCGAGGTGCCAAACTCCTCCGTCGATGTGGACTCTTGGGAGGAATAAGCCT
>JANLQJ010000340.1:0-2392 GCA_031367715.1 Hyphomicrobiaceae bacterium
TTGCTGCAGGACAAATTGACGCAGTTGCTGCCCAATGAGAAAGGCATCGTGGTCAGCGCGGCCGCCGATTCGGTGGTGTTGTCCGGCATGGTGTCCAGTGCCACCAAGGCCGAGCAGGCGGTGACGATCGCCGACGCCTACGTGCGCAACATCAACAAGGGGCTGGTGGTGCCGATCGTGGCCGGCGACGGCAAGACGCAGGCGGGAACCTCGATCAATATCGGGCAAAGCAGCGCGGGGGCGGCGGTCGGTGCCGCCGGCGCCAGAGTCGTGAATCTGCTGCAGGTTTCTTCACCGCAGCAGGTGATGCTGGAAGTCAAGGTGGCGGAGATTTCCAAGACGCTGCTCGACAAGCTCGGCGCCCAATTCAGTTGGAAACGCAGCAGCGGCAACTGGGCTTATTCCGTACTCAGCGGATTTCTCACCAATAGTGCGGGCGTAGTCGCCGCCGTCGGCGCCCACACCGCCTTCACCTTCGATGCCGCGAAGCAGGACGGTCTGGTCAAGATATTGGCCGAGCCCAACATCGTCGCCATCAGCGGTCAGGAAGGCAGCTTCCTCGCCGGCGGCAAGATCTTCATCCCGGTCGCGGGCGCGAACAACGCCACGGGGGGGACGACGGTCACGCTGGAGGAGAAGGAGTTCGGCGTCGGGCTCAAGTTCACCCCGACGGTGCTGGACGGCGGGCTCATCAATCTGAAAGTGGCACCGGAAGTTTCGGAACTTTCCCAGGTTGGGACGCCGTTCACCACCGTCAATGGCGTCACAGCGGTGCTGCCGTCCTTCACCACCCGCAAGGCGCAGACCACGGTCCAGCTCTATGACGGCCAAAGCTTCGCCATCGCCGGACTGATCAAGAACAACGTCACCCAAACGGTCAAGCGCTTCCCCATCCTCGGCGAGGTGCCGATACTCGGCGCATTGTTCCGTTCCAGTGAATACCAGAACGACAAGACGGAGTTGGTGTTCCTGATCACGCCGCACCTGGTGAAGGCGCTGCCGCCCGACGCCACGCTGCCGACCGACAGTTTCAACCCGCCGACGCGCAGCGAGTTTTTCCTCGGCGGCAAGATGGAAGGCTCGGCCAATGAGCCGAAGCCGGAGCCCAAGCCCATGAACCCGCCGCAGGACAAGGGCGGCTTTGAAATCAAGTGAGGAGAACACCATGAACATCAATACCACCGCAATGTTCCTCGGTTTCGGCGTGATGGCGGGCTGCGCCAGCCTGTCGCCCAATGTCGATCAGCACTACGGCGAGGCCGTCACCAGCGCCAGGGTCGCGCAGGCATTCAGCCAGCAACCGGCGCATAGCCCGGAGCAGCTAACCGGCATGGACGGCAGGGCGGCCAAGGAGACCATGGACCGTTATCTGGATAGTTTCAGGGCGCCGCCGCCGACAACCACTGTAATCAATATCGGCGGCGGCCTCGGCGGCGGCAAGTAGACAGACGACGCGCGGCATCAGCGGAGGCTTAGCCATGAATCAGTGCAAACCATCGAGGCAGCGGCAGCAGGGGGTGGTCGCGATTATTGTCGGATTGGCCATCTTTGTCCTGATCGGCTTCATCGGTCTCGCGGTCGATCTGGGCCACTTGTTCGTCGTCAAGGCCGAGATGCAGAACGCCATGGATGCCTGCGCGCTGGCATCCGCCAAAGAGTTGACCGGCATCAGTGGCAACCAGTTGCAGATCGCCGAAAATGCCGGGATCACCGTCGGCAATGTCAACAAGGCGAATTTTCAAAGCCAGGCGGTCGCCCTCGTCCCCGCCGACGTCACCTTCAGCGCGACGCTCGCGGGCCCTTATCAGACCCGGAGCGCCGTCGAAGCCTCCGGTCCGGCCCAGGTGCTCGCCATGAAATATGCAAAATGCGAGCGGGCGCAGTCCGGTATCGGCATGAAATTCATCGCGGCGGTGGGGGTCTTCGGCCCGCAGAGCGTGGGCGCGCATGCCGTGGCGGCCCTGGCACCTGGCCAGACGGCCTGCGGCGTCCCGCTCGGGATGTGCAAGAAGAGCCCGTCGGCGTCCTGCCCGCCCCTGATCGCGGGCGGCCAGCCCACCGCCCCGAGTGCTTACGGCCATTGCCCCGGCCAATGGTATGACGGCAGGTTCCAGGCGGGCGGGGGCTCAACCGGCAACTTCAACTGGATCGATTTCACCCCGCCGGCGGGCGGTGCGGCCGAGCTCGGCGGACTGCTGCAAGGCGCCGGACAGTGCAATACCAACGTCCCCACCCCGGTGGGGCAGACCGGCGTCGCGCAGTCCGTCGCGACCGCGTGGAATTCCCGTTTCGGGCTGTACAAGGGTGGTGGCGGCAACCCGAGTCTCGCCACCGCGCCGCCCGACTACACCGGTTATTCCTACACGCCGACCAACTGGTCGCAACAGTTCAA
>JANLQJ010000346.1:0-15413 GCA_031367715.1 Hyphomicrobiaceae bacterium
CGCCGCCAAGGGCAAGGTTGCATTGGGTACGCCGTAGCGGTGCGGCACCCGCTCCTCAAGTGGCATCCTCGGGCTCGTCCCAGGGTTGTCCGGTGGAATCGGCTGTGATCGGTTAAACCGGACAGTCGTGGGACGAGCCCGAGGATGACGCTTGAGGAGCGGCTGCCGCACCGCTACGGCGTACCCAATGCAACCTTGCCCTTGGCGGCGGCGGGTGGCATTTCGCTGAGTTGGGCTGGCGTTTTGATTTCGCCCGAGAGGTCCTGCAGCAACACTTCCAACAGCGGCGCGGCGATCTGGGCTGCGTGCAGTTTGCGGGCGAACGGCTTGTTCGAATCGCCGGTACCGACCACCACCACATAGGAATAGGCCTCGCCCGACGCAAACTGGATGCCGCCGGCGGCCCAGGCGTCGACGGTGTTGTCGGGATCGGAGTTCACCTGCGTGCCGGTCTTGCCGAAATGCAGGGTCACGCTGGGTTTGCGGCCGGCGCACCAGTCGCCCAGGCTAGACAATGTGCCGACCCTCGTCGAGCCCACGGTGTTGCACAGCGGCGCCGACAGCAGCGTCTTGATCAACGGCACTGAGTCGGCCTTGATCAAGTTGGCCGGCACGATGTCGCTGGCGCGCGGCTCCTTGGGTGGCGTTTCAGCAGCCAGCAGCGAGCGGTCGTAGCTCTTGACCAGCGTCGGCAGCCGCACGCGCTCGTTGCGGTGTCCGGTCAGCGCCGCCAGAATCACTGCCGCCATCTGCTGCACTTTTTGCGGCGAGCCGGTGATCAGGCCGCGCACCGCCGCCGTGGTCGGGGGCGTGGCGTCGTCCGCGCCATGGGGTGGCATGTTGAAGCCAAAGCCGTCGATCAGCTTGCGGGTCGGATCCTGGCCAAGCTCGGCCATGCGCCGCTCGATCGGGTTGTTCAGCGAACAGGCGAATGCATATCGCGCGGGAATGTGCCGGCTGGCCTCGCCCTTGGAGCAGTTGAGCGCCAGGCCCGGGCCCGGCGCGGCGGTATCCCAATAGGACGTCTCGGCGGTATCCTGGCCCTGATTGGCGATCGCAGTCGCCGCGATCATCTTGCCGATTGAGGCGATGGCCCGCACTTCCTTGGTCGAATCATAGTGGCCGTTGTCGCTGGAGCGTGCGATCGGCGAGCCGAAATAGGACGCGATATCCTTGAATTCGAAATAGCGCACCAACTCGCCCTTGGCGTTGGCCGCGGCTACGATCACGTTCGGCATGTCGAGATCGCCGCCAGGCTGCAGAGCGGCGGGATCGAGCGTGTAGCCGGCGTTGATCGAGGTCGCGAACTTGGTCTGCAGCTCGGCCAGGCGCTGCTTGATGCGGTCCCGCAACAGCATGTTGCGCGTGATGTCCAAGGTCACGGTCACGCCACGCACGAACTCGCGCCAGCCATAGCCGTATTCGTTCTTCATTTCCTCGCGCAGGCCATAGCGGCCATCCGGGATCAGCACATTGGCGCGCAGCACAGGATTGGCCTGGGCCGCCTTCGAGCTGTTCGGCGCGAACTGATCGAGGGCGCGCTGCAGTTTGGGGCGTACCTGCGGATCGGGCGGGCCGTTGGCGATCCGGGTCAGGTCGAACCACACCTGCTTCTGTTTGACCGGATCGGCGATCAGCTCGCTGGCGCATTTGCGGGCGCGCACATCGACGATATAGCGCCAGCGGTCGAGGCGGACTGCGTTCAGACGTTCACTGCCTTCGAGCAGGATGATCGGCTTGTTCACGGCGGAGGCCAGCACGAACTGTTCGGCGGTGCTCAACTCCTTGGCCGGCTTGCCAAAAACGATGCGGCTGGTCATCTCGACGCCATGCAGCGGCGAGCCGCCGGTGCGCTGGGCCAGCCACAGATGGTTGGCGGTCCACTGGCGCAGCGGCTCCTTGTCGCCATGCCGCGTCAGGGCCCAGTAGATGACCGGGGCGTCCCACCATTCGCTGACTTTGCGGCGCAGCTTTTCGATCGTCGATTCGCGCGCATCGGGCGGCGTTTCATAGATCACGCGGGCCAGCTGCATCGGCAGAGTCGAGCCGCCGACGCCGATGCGGATGCCGTGGCTGGCAACCGAGCGATAGATCGTGGACAGCGGGATCTTCAGCACGCCAATCAGATCGATGCCGTAGGGATTGAGCCAGGTGCCGAGATTGCGGTCCTCGTGGTAGACTAGACATTGCCAATAGCCGTCGGGCACCTCGCGCACCGGGATCGATTTGTGATCGGGGTTCGCCACATATCCGGTATCGGCCAGCTCGATCGGCTTGCCGGTGGTGTTGAGATCGCGCTTGCTGTCGAGGGCGGGATCGAAGGTGCCGACAAACGCGCCTTCGCGGTCATAGATGGCAGTGGCAAGCCAGCGCTCCGAGTCATAGCGTAGCTTCTCGCCGAACCAGACCTGGCCGGAAATGCCGCGCACCGGCGCGATGACATAGACCAGCAGCAACGCGAACGCGACATAGGCAACGCCGCCGATAATGACGTAGCGGGTCCAGCCGAGATAGGGATTGATCATCACCACATCCAGCGCAAAGCGTGCGATGCGGCGCGGCAGGGTGACGACACCCTCGAACAGAAACGTCAGATAACGCAGAATAATCAGCATGTCAGCCAACGCCCATGACCTGCGCATGCCGCTAACCGGCTTGGATGCGTAGAGGCGTGCTAGTGCTGCTTTGTGGCAATTTGTGAGAGCGGGGCGATATTTACGTATTGGTCGGCCAGAGCATGGCTCGCAGGCGTGCGCTCTGCTATCGCAGACGGCTTGCCCAACATTGGCCGATAAGTTCAGTATTAGGATATCGGCGACACAGGCATTGGCAAAAGAACTCCGGGGTAGTGCGCATAACATGGGCCATTCCATAGCCGTCATGAACACCAAGGGCGGGGTCGGCAAATCGACACTGGTCATGGCACTGGCCGAAACGCTGTCGGCGGTGCACGGCAAGAACGTGCTGGTGGTCGATTCCGATTCGCAGACCAGCATGAGCAGCATGCTGATGCATATCGAGAGCTGGGAGCAGATGGAGCGCCAGCACCGCACCCTGGTCGACTATCTGACCACCATGACGCTGGGCGAGGCCGATGCGCAGTGGACCGATTTCGTTGCCCGTGGTGTGTCCGACGTCGAGGATGCCACCAGCGTTTATCTCATTCCCAGCCACATGGAGCTGTCGCTGTTCGAGCGCGAGGTTTCGGCGCAGCGCCGCGAGACCGAACTGCGCCAGGTGGTCCGCAAACTGTTGGACGAGACCATGCGCATGTTCGACATTGTGCTGATCGATTGCCCGCCCGGGCTGTCGCTGCTGACCGAATGCTGGCTGCGCGAGGTCGAGTATTTCATGCCGCCGATCAAGCCGGACTATCTGGCCGTGCGCGGCCTCTCGGTGCTGAAGCGGTTTCGCGAGGAATATGCCGCCGAAGGCTTTGCCGAGCTGCTGGGCATTGTCATCAACATGAAGGATGGCCGTATCGCGTCGGAAGAGGAGTGGCACGCCAAGCTTCTGGCCGATCCCGCCAACCGCGTGTTCCAGACCCACATCCCGCGCCGCGCCTATATCCAGCGCGCCGCCGATTTCGACCTCGGCAAGCGCACCTATATCGCCAAATATCCCGGCGACGCCGGCACCAGCATCCGCGGTGTCACCAAGGAGATGCTGGGACGGTTGGAAACCAACGCCAAGGCGCGCACGGCGGCGATGGCGCCGTCCAAGCGCGCCGATGAAGTGGTCAAGGCACCGGCTGTTGTCGCTGCGCCGCCGGTCAAGTCGCCGGTTGCTGCTGTGCCGGTTGCGCCCGCTCCGGCGCCAGCTGCAGCCGCGCCGCGGCCGGCGGTCGCCAGCCTCGACACCTCGAGCCGCGCCGCCGCCACCGCTGCCAGCGCGCCCGAACCGCAAGGCCGGCTCCCGGTCGGGTCGCTGACGGCGGCGGTGGCATCGGTATCGGGCGCCGGTGGCGTGCCGCAGTTGCGCGTGGCCGCACCCGTTCGGCCCCCGGTCACGGTTCGCCCGTCGGCCGATCCCAGCCCGCTGGCGTCCGGCGAAGGCAAGTCCGCCAAGTAGTTCGGGTGGTTCCCAGACCATGAGTGAACCAGCCAATCTCTGCGCACGGATCGAAGCCGCATTTGCGCGCCATGCGCAGGTACCGCTATTGCGATTTGCGAACGGCGAGATGATCCGCCGCGCCCAGCTGATCGAACAGGTCGACCGGATGGCCGGCGCCCTGGTCGCGGCTGGCGTTGCTCCAGGCGACCGGGTGATGCTGCAGGCCGAGAAATCCGTGACGGCGGTTGCCGTCTATCTCGCCACCCTGAAGATCGGCGCCGTCTTCAATCCGTTGAACACGGCCTATACGGCTGCCGAAATCGGCTATTTCCTCGCTGATGCCGAGCCCAAGGCCGTCATTGCGCCGTCCGCCCGGTTGGCCGGGATCGCGGACCTCGCCCGCCGCTGTGGTGCGGTCGCGCTGTGGTCGCTGGACGCCGATGGCAGCGGTACGCTGATCGAGGCGGCGCGGGCAGCCGGGCCGGGCGCCGCGACCGTTGCGCGGGCTACGGACGACTTGGCCGCGCTGGTCTATACCTCCGGCACCACCGGCCGCTCCAAGGGCGCGATGCTCAGCCACGGCAACCTGATCTCCAACGCGCTGACGCTGATCGATCTGTGGCAGCTGACGGCCGGCGAAAAGCTGATCCACGCGCTGCCGATCTATCATGTGCACGGCCTGTTTGTGGCGCTCAACACCGCCCTGCTCGGCGGCCTCGAACTGCTCTGGATGGAGGCCTTCCACGCCGGGCGCGTGATGCTGGCGCTGCCCGAGGCCGACGTCATGATGGGTGTGCCGACGTTCTACACCCGGCTGCTTGGCGAGCCGGGTCTCGATCGAGCTGCTTGCAAGCGCATACGACTCTTCATTGCCGGCTCGGCTCCGCTGTTGCCCGAGACCCACGGGGAGTTTCAGACCCGCACCGGCCACGCTATTCTGGAACGCTACGGTATGACCGAAACCGGCATGATCGCGTCCAATCCGTATGCCGGCGAGCGCATCGCCGGGACGGTCGGCTTTGCGCTGCTCGGTGTCAGTGTTCGCGTGGCCGATGGCGCGGGTCGCGAAATGCCGGCCGGCGAGATCGGCGTGGTCGAAGTGCGCGGGCCGAACGTCTTCAAGGGCTATTGGCGGCTGCCGGACAAGACGCGCGAGGAGTTCCGCGCAGGTGGCTGGTTCATCACCGGCGATCAGGGCTTCATGGCGCCTGACGGGCGCTTGTCGCTGGTCGGCCGGGCCAAGGACCTGATCATTTCCGGCGGCCTGAATGTCTATCCGATCGAGGTCGAAACCGCATTGAACGCGCTGCCCGGCATCGCCGAATCGGCCGTTATCGGCGTTCCGCACGCCGATTTTGGCGAGGCGGTGGTTGCGGTGGTGACCCGATCGGGCGCCGAGTCGCTGAACGAAGCTGCGATCATCGCCGAACTGGCCAAGACGCTGGCAAAGTTCAAATGCCCCAAACGCGTCATCGCCGTCGCCGATCTGCCGCGCAACAACATGGGCAAAGTGACCAAGGCAGAGCTGCGGGCGCAGTACAGGAATGTGTTGGCTTGACCTCACCTAATGTTGTCACTCATTCAATTCGTGTCCATCAGTGTCATGCTCGGGCTTGTCGCACGCCAGCGGGTGGCGAGCCGGGCCGGCTTGTTGTAGGTCTTGGCCATGACCGAGCCAGCCGATACGCCAGATGACGAGACCAGCAGCGCCGAGACGCCGCCGGATGCCGCCACCGGCACTGCCGGCCCCGCGGTCATTGCGCGCTTCCTCAAGACTTTACCACTGACACCCGGTGTCTACCGCATGCTCGATGTGGCTGGCGAGGTGATCTATGTCGGCAAGGCGCGCAGTTTGAAGAAGCGCGTCGCCAACTATGTGCGGCTGGGTGGACACACGCAACGCATCGCCCGCATGATCTCTGTCACCGCCAATATGGAGTTCGTGACCACGCGCACGGAATCCGAGGCACTGCTGCTGGAAGCCAACCTGATCAAGCGCTTTCGGCCGCGCTTCAACGTGCTGCTGCGTGACGACAAATCCTTTCCATACATCCTGATCGCGCGCGATCACGCGGCGGCGCAACTGGTCAAGCATCGCGGCGCTCGCAAGCGCACGGGCGACTATTTCGGTCCGTTCGCGTCGGCGGGGGCGGTGGTCAACACCATCAACACACTGCAGCGTGCCTTCCTCATCCGCACCTGCTCGGACAGCTATTATGAGGCGCGCACGCGGCCGTGCCTGCTGTTCCAGATCAAGCGCTGCGCGGCGCCGTGTACGGGTGAAATATCGCTGCCTGACTATGCGGCGCTGGCGCACGAAGCCACCCGCTTCCTGAAAGGCGACAGTGGCGCGCTCAGGCGCGATCTGCAGGCGGCCATGATGGCGGCGGCCGAGCGGCAGGACTACGAGCTGGCCGCGCAATACCGCAACCGGCTGCAGGCGATCTCTCACACGCAGGCGCATCAGGGCATCAATCCGGAAGGCATCGAGGAAGCCGACGTGTTCGCCGCCCATCAGGATGGCGGGTTGACGTGCATCCAAGTATTCTTCTTCCGCACCGGCCAGAACTGGGGCAACCGCGCCTATTTCCCGCGCGCCGACCGCACGCTCGGCGTCGACGAGGTTTTGGAAGCTTTCATCGGGCAGTTCTACGACGACAAACCGGTGCCGCGGCTGATCCTGCTCTCGCACGACGTGCCTGGCCGCGAGTTGCTGGAAGAGGCGCTGAGCCTGAAGGCCGAGCACAAGATCGAGATAAAGGTGCCGCAGCGTGGCGCCAAGACCGACATGATCGAGCACGCGCTGGCCAACGCGCGCGAGGCGTTGGGGAGGCGGCTGGCGGAAAATTCCTCGCAAGGGCGGCTGCTTGAGGGTGTCGGGAAAGTCTTTGGACTGAGCGAACCGCCGCGCCGCGTAGAAGTATACGACAACAGCCATATCCAGGGAGCGAGCGCGATTGGCGCCATGATCGTTGCGGGGCCGCAAGGGTTCGTGAAAGGGCAGTATCGCAAGTTCAACATGAAGGCGGAAGGGCTGGCGGCCGGCGACGACTTCGCCATGATGCGCGAAGTGCTGCGGCGACGATTCACGCGGCTGTTGAAGGCGGAGGGGGCCGAGCCAACCCCCTCCCTGACCCTCCCCCACAAGGGGGGAGGGGACGCCGTGGATGGGCCCGGTACTCAATTTGATAGCGATGGCCGAGAGGCTAGCGCGCCCTCCCCCCTTGTGGGGGAGGGCCGGGGTGGGGGTGCTACGCGTGGCGAAAATCAGTCAGCTGATGACATCGAAAACTCCGCCGAAGATCTGCTGTCGGACGATCTCCCCGACTGGCCCGACCTGGTTCTGATCGACGGCGGCAAGGGCCAGCTCTCGGCCGCCCGCGGCGTGCTGGAAGAACTAGGGCTCACCTCCGTCCCCCTGGTCGGCGTCGCCAAGGGCCCCGACCGCGACGCCGGCCGCGAGCATTTCCACATCCCCGGCCGCGAGTCGTTCATGCTGGAGCCGCGCGACCCCGTGCTCTATTTCGTGCAGCGCCTGCGCGACGAGGCGCACCGCTTCGCCATCGGCACCCACCGCGCCAAGCGCAAGAAGGAGCTGGGCGTCAACCCGCTCGACGAAGTGGCCGGGATCGGGCCGTCAAGAAAGCGCGCGCTGCTCAAGCATTTCGGCTCGGCCAAGGCGGTGTCGCGCGCGGGGGTGGCTGATCTGCTGACCGTCGAGGGCATCAGCGAGGCGATGGCGGAAGCAATCTACGATCATTTCCACGAGAAGGATGGGTGAACCGTAGGGGCGCGCAGCAGCGCGCCCGGCGTGCCACAACCACCGACATCAATTGCTGCGCGCCCCTACGGCCACCTATGCCTTCGAATTCAATGGATTCTCATCGTCCTCGGCCCAACGTCGCGGATTGTCAGCGATGTAGGCATGAGTTGCAGTCCAGTCGTTTTCGTCTCTAATGATGTGTTCGTAGTAATTGCGCTGCCACACAATGGCATCTGGATTGGCGATAGCGAGACGGTGCCGTCGGGTCACCGCTGCCTTGAAGCCGCGGACTAGCGATGCGAGTGATCGAGCGTGCAATTCATTTTTGATTTTTGACGAAGTCGCCGGCAGCCCGACTATTCCGTGGACGTGATTTGGCATCAGCACGAACGCTTCGAGTGTAACTCCCGGTCTTACAACTGCTGTGCCAAGCCATTCCTCTTCGATAATTTGTCCGAGTTGATTCGCCTGGAGGACGTCGCCAACGATGTCGCCGAATACACATTGCCGATTGGCGGCTACAATCGTGACAAAGTACATTCCTTGGCTGGAGTAGTCAAACCCTGGAAGCCAGATTAAGCGCCTGCTTGGAAGCGCTTCCTTCTCTGCCATCGTGCGCATCTTCGTGTGTAGGGGCGCGCAGCTGCGCGCCCGGCGTGAAACAATTGACGCCGCTAGTTATGGCACGGCGGGCGCACTGCGGTGCGCGCCCACCTCCTCGGCGCCTCGTCACCCACCCATCTCCTCAACCAGCGCGACCTGCTGCGGCAGCGCGATCTTTGCCAAATCATAGCGTTCCACCACCGTGCGCCGCGCTTCGGCCCGCATGGCCTTGTACTTGCCCGGGTGCGCCAGCGCGTCGATGACCGCCTCGGACCAGCCGGCAACGTCGAAGAAATCCACTAGCCGGCCGTTCTCGCCGTCGGTGATCACCTCTTCGACCGGCGCGGTGCGTGAGCCGACAATCAGCGCGCCGCAGCTCATCGCCTCCAGCATCGACCAGGACAGCACGAATGGATAGGTCAGATAGGCGTGTACCGCCGATACCTGCATCAATTGCAGGAACACGGTATAGGGAATCTTGCCGACGAAATGCACGCGCTCAAGATCGAGGCGGTCGCGCACCTCGCGGAAATAGATCTCGCGCCAGGTCGGGCCGAGGGCGGGATCGGGCGTGCCGCCATAGCTGGCCTCGTCGCCGCCGACGATGATGACGCGTGCCTTGGGTCGCGCCTTCAGGATCGCCGGCAGCGCGCGCATGAAAATGTGGTAGCCGCGATAGGGCTCCAGATTGCGGTTGACGAAGGTGATCACCTCATCGCCGGGCTTCAGGCTGATCGAGCCGTTGCGCAGCTGGATCACAGTATCTGGGCCCGGTGTGCAGATTTCAGTCTTGATGCCCTCATGCACGACGCGGATCTTCTGCCGCAGCTCGGGCGGGAACACCGAGGCCTGAAAGCGCGTCGCGGTCTGTGCGCGGTCGGCGGTGCTCATGGCCAGCTGCAGTGAAGCCTGACGGGCCCGCACGCGAATATCGGCGCTCAGTGTTGACGGATAGACCTCTTTGTCGAAACCGACATCGGCGCCGCGTGCCTGATAGTAGAACTCGGCATGCACCAGCACCTTGGTGTTCGCCCAGACATCCTTGAGAAACAGCGTTTCGCCCCAGCCGAGATGGCCGCAGATCAGATCGGGCGTGTAACCCTCGGAGCGCAGCTTGGCGGCGAGTTGCGCCACCACCTGGCCGCGCATGACATGCTCGGTGAACTGCGAGGCCAGTGGGGTCAGCGCGGCTGGCGGCTTGGCGCTGTGGGTGTAGCGCTCGACCGCGATCAGCTCGGGTTTGCCATTGACGGCATCGGTGATTGCGCGCACCTGGTGCCCGCGCGCCACCAGCGCCGGCACCACATGCTGGTATTGCGCGGGAAAATTCTGATGCACAAAGAGAACCTGCATCGCGGGCTCAGCTCCTGAAGGTCAATCGTGACGGCTGAGACGGCATAGCGCTAACCGCGATTCGTTGTCCTGGCGAAGCGTCGCAGCGCCAGGGCAAGACTCGAGCCAACCGTCACACCGCATCGCCTGGCGCGAAATCATTGGCGAGGTAGCGTGCTACGCTGGCACGAATGCGCTCCAGGCGCTGCTCCGTGCATAGCTCCGGTTTGCTCGCGGCGACGGCTTTGATCGGGCCGCGCAGCCGGTCGAAAGCGGATGCGAGCGAGGTCACGGTCTCTGGCGCGGCGCCGTTGTTCGCCTCGTAGGCGAGGTAGGCGGATTTCATTTTGGCCGCATCGATGCGGAAACCGCAGACCTCGGCCCAGGCCGTGTTCCAGGCAAAGGTCTTCAGCCGGTCTTCGGGCTTGAGAGCGACTGGCGCGGCAACGGCCGCCACGCTTGCCGTGCCGCCGACGGGCTGCTGCGAGCAGCCGGTGAGTATTATAAGCAGTAGCAGCGCCGCTGCGCCCATTGCTGGCCTGGCCATCAGTTTTCCCCCTATGTGCCGGCATCGATGGCGGCGGTGCGCTGGAACGCGGGCCGCGCCTCCAGCCGTTTGACATAGTCGGCCAAGTGCGGGCCGGCCACCAGCTCCCACATCAGGCCCCAGCGGATCATGGTGCCCATCATGATATCGGCCGCCGTGAATTGGTCGCCCAACAGATACGGCCCCTTGGCCACCGCGCCATCGATGACGGCGTTGGCCTCATCGAACGTGCCGTAGGGCGCTTGCGTCGGAGGCAAGTCGAGATGCATGAACTTGGCCATGAACAGCGGCTCCATGACGCCGACCGAGAAGAACATCCAGCGCAGATAATCGCCGCGGCGCTGGTCCGTGATGCCGGGTGCGAGCTTGCCGCCGGCATATTTGTCCGCGAGGTAGGTGCAGATCGCCGCGCGCTCGACCAGTACCGTGCCGTCATCGATCAGCGTCGGCACCTTGCCGAGGCGATTGAGCTTGAGGAACTCCGCCGTCTTGTGCTCGCGCTGCTCCAGATCGAGCTGTTTCAGCTCATAGGGCGCGCCGATCTCTTCCAGCAGCCAAGCGACGCCGAAGGATCGGGTTTTTGGCGCCGCATAGAGTGTGATCATGGCGCTGGTTCTCCCGTGGTGGAACTGGCGTGCATGATGCGCAAGCCGTAGCGCGATGCAAGTCAGCCAGGCAAGTTTGGTCCGTAACGCAGAAAAAAAGCAAGGTCACGAATGACCTTGCTTGAAAGTGCCACCATTTCTGGCGGAACCATTTCGGGGCGATCTCACTCAGTTGCGACTGCGGGGTTCACTCCGTCACGGCCGGCGCGAAACATCGCGCCGCCCAACTTGTTACGTCCTCCCACGACTTGGACGGGACCGTTTAATCGATCCTTGCTTATGCATAGGCGTTGCCGCGCGTGCTCTTTTTGAAGTCCGGCTTTGTGGGCCGGCTGTACCGCCGAAGCTGACGATGGGGGGCACCATAGGCAGCCGCTGTTGCGATGTCATCCTTAAGATTGATCATGTGGATGGACTTATGTGCAAAACGCATAACGCGAGGCCTCGACGGTGAATCCGACCGGCGCAATCCCGTATCGGCGGCCGCCGGCGACCACGTGCCCGGCGCCGTTCCGCCCAATTGCCACCCACGCCGGAAGCCGCTATGAGCGGCAGTCATGCCGTTCGTCACCAGCGCGGAACCAAACCCATGCGCCTCAGCCGCTATTTCATGCCCGTCTTGCGCGATACGCCCAAAGAGGCCGAGATCATCTCGCACCAGTTGATGCTGCGCGCCGGCATGATCCGGCAGGAGAGCGCGGGGATCTATTCCTGGTTGCCGACGGGCTTGAAGGTGCTCAAGCGCGTCGAGCAGATCGTGCGCGAGGAGCAGAACCGCGCCGGCGCCCTTGAGGTGCTGATGCCGACCATCCAGTCGGCCGACCTGTGGCGCAAGAGCAAACGCTATGACGACTACGGCGCCGAGATGCTACGCATCAAGGACCGTAACGATCGTGATATGCTCTATGGGCCGACCAACGAGGAGATGATTACCGACATCTTCCGCCAGGGCGTCAAGTCATACCGCGACCTGCCGCGCAATCTCTACCACATCCAGTGGAAGTTTCGCGACGAGCGGCGCCCGCGCTTCGGCGTCATGCGTGGCCGCGAGTTCCTGATGAAGGATGCCTATTCGTTCGATCTGTCGGCCGAGGCGGGCAAGCATTCCTACAACAAGATGTTCGTCGCTTACCTGCGCACCTTCGCCCGCATGGGCCTGAAGGCGATCCCGATGTCGGCCGATACTGGTCCGATTGGCGGCGACAACAGTCACGAATTCCTGATCCTGGCCGATACCGGCGAGAGCGCGGTGTTCTTCGACCGCGACTTCTATGACATGGATTGGAATGCCTTCGAGATCGACTACGACGATGTCGACAACGTCGCCAAGGTGGTCGGCGATTTCACCGCCAAATACGCTGCGACCGACGAAAAGCACGTCGCGGCGGATTTCGAGGCGCGCGTGCCCGAGCCCAAGCGTATGAGCGGGCGCGGCATCGAAATCGGCCACATCTTCTTCTTCGGCACCAAATACTCCGAGCCGCTCGGCTGCGTCGTGCAGGGGCCGAAAGGCGATCAGATCACGCTGCAATCGGGCTCCTACGGCATCGGCGTATCGCGGCTGCCGGCCGCCATCATCGAGGCCAGCCATGACGCCAACGGCATCATCTGGCCGCTGCAGGTGGCGCCGTTCCAGGTCGGGTTGATCAACCTGAAGGCGGGCGATGCGGCGGTGGATGCGGCGTGCAACGACCTCTATGCCAAACTCGAAAAAGCCGGGATCGATGTGCTCTATGACGACACCGACGAGCGCGCCGGCGGCAAATTCGCGACCATGGACCTGATCGGCCTGCCGTTCCAGCTGACGGTCGGCCCGAAGGGCCTGAAGGACGGCGTGGTGGAGTTGAAGGCGCGCGCTGGCGGGGCGAAAGAGACGCTGACGCCGGAAGCGGCGCTGGCAAAGCTGGCGGCGGCGGTCAAGGGTTGAACGCGGGGGAACAGGTAACAGGGAACTGGGAACAGTAAGAAAAGCCAGCCCTGCCAGAGTGCAACACCGCCTTCCTGTTTCCTGATACCTGTTCCCTAGGATCCTCTGCCATGTCCACCACCACTACCGACACTACGCCGTTCGGCCCGTTCGAGTGGATGCTGGCCAGCCGCTATCTGCGGCCGCGCCGCAAGGAAGGGCTGATCTCGGTCATCGCCATCATCTCGTTCATCGGCATCATGCTGGGCGTGGCGGTGTTGATCATCGTCATGGCGGTATTCAACGGTTTTCGGCAGGAACTCTACACCAAACTGCTCGGCCTGAACGGGCACTTCGTGGTCAGCAAACTTGGCGAGACGTTCACGGACTTTGACGCGACCGCTGCCCGCTTGAAATCCATCCCCGGCGTGCAGCGCTCGATGCCGATCATCGAAGGCCAAGCCCTGTTCACCAATGCTTCCAGCCCCGGTTACTCCGTCGGCGTGCTGGTGCGCGGCATGCGTGCCGAGGATATCTCCAGCCTCAAGCTGGTCGCCGGAGGGCTCAAGGGCGGCTCGCTGGAGGGCTTCGACGACGGACAATCGATCGCTCTCGGCCTCCGGCTCGCCATGTCGCTCGGTGTGAATGTCGGCGATGCGGTGAAACTGATCACCACGCGCGGGAAATCGACCATTTTCGGCGCCAAGCCGAACGCCAAGAACTACCCTGTCTCGGCGATTTTCGAAATCGGCATGGCGGAATACGACAAGACCATTGCCTTCCTGCCGCTGCACGAGGCGCAGTCTTTTTTCAACTATCCGAACCAGGCCCATGTGCTCGAAATCATGGTGGACGATCCCGAGCAGGTGAAAAGCATGGCGCCCGCCATCGAGGCGGCTCTCGGCAAGGGCTATTCGCTGACCGATTGGCGCCAGCGCAACCAGACCATCTTCAGTGTCATCGAGGTCGAACGCAACATGATGTTCCTGATCATATCGCTGATCACGGTGGTCGCCATGCTGAATGTCATCTCGGGACTGACCATGCTGGTCAAGGACAAGGGCCGCGACATCGCCATTCTGCGCACCATGGGCGCTACCCCAGGTGCCGTCATGCGCATTTTCCTGATGACGGGCGCCAGTGTTGGCATCACCGGCACGCTGGCAGGTTTCGCGATTGGCGTACTCATCTGCCACTTTCTGGAACAGATCCTTTGGCTGATCACCCAATTGACCGGCGCCGGCTTCAATGGCGACGTCTATCTGGTGACGAAATTGACGGCCCAATTGGATCCCTTTGTCACCGCGTCAATCGTGATCGGTTCATTTGTTTTGTCGGTGTTGGCCACCATCATCCCCTCCTGGCGGGCGTCGCGTATCGATCCCGTCGAAGCACTCCGTTACGAATAGGGCCCTGGCCGTGCAGAAATCCGTCATTCAGGGTGTGGCGCTAAGTCTGCGAGGCGTCGACCGTTGTTTTCGCCAGGGCGATCGCGAACTGTGGGTGCTGCGCGGCGCCGAGGCGACCTTGCGCGCCGGCGAGGCGGTGGCGCTGGTCGGGCCGTCCGGTTCGGGAAAGTCGTCCTTGCTGCACATCGCGGGCCTGCTGGAAAAACCCGATGCTGGCGAGGTGATCATCGGCGGGCGCGATTGCGTGGCGCTGCCGGATCGCGACCGCACGCGGGTGAGGAGGTCGGAGATCGGCTTTGTTTACCAGTTCCACCATCTGCTGCCGGAATTTTCGGCGCTGGAAAATGTCGTCATTCCACAGATGATCGCCGGCGTTTCGCGCAAGGAGGCGAGCGCGCAGGCGCTGGAGTCGCTGACCGTCCTGGGGCTGAGTGAACGGGCCGAGCATCGTCCAGGCCAACTTTCGGGCGGCGAGCAGCAGCGCGTTGCCATCGCCCGCGCGCTGGCCAATCGGCCCGCCGTGTTGTTGGCCGACGAACCCACTGGCAATCTCGACCCCGAGACCTCCGAGCGCGTGTTCGCCGAACTGATCGACCTGATTCGCAATTCCGGCTTGGCCGCGCTGATCGCGACCCACAACCACGACATCGCCAGGCGCATGGACCGTGTGCTGTCCTTGCAGGGTGGGAAGTTGATCGAGACGCGCTAGTAAAGGTCGTGTCACCGTGTCTGCGGCGCAGCGTCTTGACGCTGCGCCGCAGACACGGGACCTCATTCTTGCCTGCGCTCGGCGACTCCCGTTCCGGGAGCCGGCCGCCGAGCGCGCCGCAGCACATCCGAACTGTCATCCCGTGCGCAGCGCAGCATGCTTATGGTGCGCCGCAGACACGGGACCTTTCGGGGCTCAAGCCGTGTTCCAACACGGCAGGAACCCCATGAGGTCCCGGATCAGCGCTGCACCATAAGAATGCTGCAGCGCATCCGGGATGACATTGTTTTCGAGGGCACCATCCCACCTGTTGATGGCCCATCCAAACTGTCATCCCGTGCGCAGCGCAGCATGCTTATGGTGCGCTGCAGACACGGGACCTTTCGGGGCTCAAGCCGTATTCCAACCCGGCAGGAGCCCTTTGAGGTCCCGGATCAGCGCTGCACCATAAGAATGCTGCAGCGCATCCGGGATGACATTGTTTTC
>JANLQJ010000372.1:0-3812 GCA_031367715.1 Hyphomicrobiaceae bacterium
GGCGCCGAGCGCCCCACTGCGCAGGCGCTTGAGCACCCCGCGATACGAAAAATAGAACTCGAGCATTGTACCCCTCTTGCGATGCGACGCAGGGAGATCCCGCGTCCGCGCCAGAGGCATGGACTATTATGTGGCGGGGAATACCAGGCATGGCCACCCACACATGGCCTTCGGTCGCCTCCGCCACATAACGTCAGCCGGCACATAAGAACGGTTGGACTGAACGGCTTCGCCGTAGCCAGCATCCGCAGCTGGCAAGACAGGGTGGTCGAGGTAGTATTCGAGGGTCGGCAGGATGTGCCGGTAGATCCGAAGAAGGACGACCTCGATGACACCGTTGCGTAAGCGTATGATCGAAGACATGGTTTCGGCCGGCTTGGCGCCCTCGACCCAGGCGGCCTACATCCAGGCTGTTCGCGGCCTTGCCGCCTACTATCGGCGCTCGCCCGATCTGCTGGGCGAGGCGGAAGTCCGCAGCTATCTCTTGTATCTGCGGGACCAGCGCGGTGCGGCGCATGGCACCTTCCAACCCTATCATGCCGGCATTCGGTTTCTATTTGTCCAGACGCTCGATCACGAGTGGCCACTGTTCTTAAAAAAAGAGTCCGCTCGCCAAAGCGTGCGCGTCTGCCGTGTGTCCTGTCTGATGCCGAGGCCCGGACTCTCCTTGGCCGCATAAAGAACCCGATACCCAAAGCCGGCCTGCTCCTGATGTATGCGTGCGGCCTGCGCATCAGCGAAGCTGCGTCGCTCGAAGTCACGGCGATCGACGGCGTCAAAGGCGTGATCCGCGTGATCGGCAAGGGCAACAAGGAACGCTGCGTGCCGCTGCCCCAGCCCGTCCTCGCCGAGCTGCGCCGCCTCTGGACGTCCCATCGCAACGAGCGGTGGCTCTGCCCCAGCCCCCGTGGCAGCGGGCCCATCACCCGCGACGCTCTGGGTCAGACGTTCCGTAAAGTGGCCGAGGAAGCAGGCATCACGCGACAGGCTACGCCACATTCCCTGCGGCACAGTTATGCGACACGACTTCTCGAAAGCGGCGTCGATACGCGGATCGTGCAGATTTTACTCGGACACGCCAGCATCGCGACGACGGCCGTCTACACGCACCTGACCGAGCCGACGCGATCCTCGCTCAAGACGATCCTCGACAAGTTGATGACCGGCCTCTGATCCCAGAGGTCGATCGTGATCACTCTTGCAGACGTCTTGCGCCGCTTCGCGGACGACTATCTGTCGGCGCACGGCGCGTCGCTGCTGCCGTCGCACGGCCGCGCCATCGCCGACATCCTTACCTGCCGGACCGAAGCGCTCGGTGGGCACCGCTGGCGCTGCGATCACTGCAGCGCCGAGGTCTACTCCTATCATTCCTGCAAGAACCGGAGCTGTCCGACATGCCATCGTGATCAGACCGAGCGCTGGCTTGCTGCGCGCCAGGCCGAACTGCTGCCGTGTCGGTATTTCCACGTCACGGTCACCGTGCCGGCGCAGTTGCGCGACGTGCTGCGCGCCAATCAGAAGGACGGCTACGCCGCGCTCATGCAGGCGGCGGCCGAGGCCATCGTCGAACTCGCCCGTGATCGCCGTCACGTCGGCGGCACCGTCGGCGTGCTGGCCGTGCTGCACACCTGGACCCAGCAGCTCGTCTACCATCCGCACGTGCATTGCCTCGTCACTGGCGGCGGCGTGTCGGACGATGGTCGCAGCTGGCTTCCGGCGCGGCCGGGCTACCTGGTTCCAACCAAGGCGCTGGCGATGCTGGTCCGAGGCAAGCTCAAGGCCGCGCTTGAGAAGCGCCGCCCCGATCTGGTCGTGCCGGTCGAGGTCTGGAAAAAGCCCTGGGTCGTGCATTGCACCGCCTGGGGCAACGGCGCCGATGCGGTGCTGCGGTATCTGGCGCGCTACGTGTTCCGGGTCGCCATCACCAACAATCGCATCGTCGGCCTCGATGACACTGGCGTCACCGTCCGCCACAAGGATCGCACCGCAGGCCGTTGGCTCACAACGCGATTGAGCGGGCACGAGTTCCTGCGCCGGTTCTTGCAGCACGTGCTGCCCAAGGGCCTGCACAAGGTCCGCTACTATGGCCTGTGGCATCCGTCGCGGCGCGAACACGCCGCTCGCGCCCGGCTGATGTTGCAGCTCACGCAAGCGGCGGCACCGTGCGCAACACCGCAATCGCCTGAGACGACCGACCGGACTGTCGGGGCAGCTTCCGAACACACATCATCCGAACCGGCACGGATCTGTCCGTGCTGCAAGCAGGGACACCTGGTTCGGGTCGGCCGTCTCTACCCGAAGCAGGCGACGGGACCATGACCCAGTCCGCGTTCCTCGATTATCACCGCTGCTTGCGCGTGCACCAGCCACGCCACGGCCGATTATTGTCTGCACACCAATTGGCGCCGCCGAATGAGCACGGGATCGGCGGCGTTTGTGGCCGATCCAACTCTTCCGATGGTTCAACACCATCCGTCCCAACACCGCCACCGCCAACGGCGAGCGGCCATCCGGACCACGCCGCCCGCGCCCCCGGCTGAAAATTCCATAGCGCCCAGCCGCACCCACCCCCACCCGCGTTCAGTCCAACAGGCTTTGTGCGGTGGCGCAAAGCGCCGCACAAAGCCTTAGTTCGTTGCACAAAGCCTTAGTTCGTTATGTGGTGCACCACATAACCGTAAGGTGACGAACGGCTTTCGCTCGGTCTGGGGCAGCGAGGTTTACGCCGACATCTGCTCCGTCACCGCCACCGGCGCCCTGCACGGCCGCTCCGCCCTCGACGCCATCCAAACCTGCCTCGCCGGCCGATCCGTGCTCAACTCATCCTAGCTACGGGGCGCGAGGGGGTGAGCAGTTACCCGCCCGAGATGATCTGGCAGACCTTCCTGCCGGATTGCGCGGGATCGCAAATCTCTCGAAAGCGCTCGAACTACTCGGGTTAAGGTGTCATCGACGCGTCTGTCCGCAGACCATGTGAGGCCAGGGTCTCAAAGCCCTCCAGCGATGAACCGCAAGCAGCGGGTCGAGTTTCAAGGCTTTTGGCACGACCGCTTTACCCTTACCACTCTTCGAACTGATGCGCCCATTCAGCCGTAAGCGACCGACACCGGTGCGCAGAAGTTTGCCACAATTTGTTCATTCATGTTGCGGATCAATACCGCTCATGCAAACGGCTGATATGCCTTGAGGCCATGCGATTGTGTGCATGTTTCATGATCACAACTGCTGAAGTCTCGCGCCTTCCTTTCGGTTCCTCAGCTCTCCCCCTTTTCCCCGCGATACCCCATTCACATTGCGATGAAACTCGTTGCATCCTGATCCTGTTGTCGTCACGACAAGTCAGCAAGCAGGACGCAATTGATGTTGGAAGAAATCGCCGTCACGTCGCAAACGAGAGCTAGGCACCCAGGAAATCGTATGGCCACAACGAGCGGCAATGGGACCGCCCAACGCCGCTGGGTTACGATCGCCGATGCCCCCGCGCTTCCCGGAGCTACCCGGTCATGAGAAAACAGCGCCACACGCTCTATCTGTCGCGACAACTCGCTCGCAAGCTCGATGACACTGCAAAGTCAACCCACGGCGCAAAGTCTGCGTTGGTCGAGGATGCGCTTCGGGTGAGCTTCATGCCGCAGCTGGTGCCGGGCATCGACGATGTGCTGGCGCGCCGTCTCGATGAACTCGGAACGCTGATCAAGACCATCGAGCGCGATGTGGCCGTCGCCACGGAAACCCTCTCGTTGTTCGTTCGCTACTTTCTAACGATCACACCACCGCTGCCATCAGACGATCAGGAATCCGCGCGTTTGTTG
>JANLQJ010000377.1:0-2223 GCA_031367715.1 Hyphomicrobiaceae bacterium
GACGGATATCGCCGCGCCAATTTATCCACTATAGGATGTAAATGACGACCGGCTGGAAATGGTACAACCCCAGGGTGCCCACCCGATATCATCTTACAGAGCACGACGATGACCCTTCCAATGCCTACCGAGAGTGCCGTCGTGACCAGCTATGATCGCGCCAATTTTGCCACCTACGCCAGCCTGCTTGACGCCGTGGCGGCGGGAGTGGACTGGCGCAAAGTGACGACCACGCTGTTCGGCGTCGATGCCGCCGTCGACGAACAGACTGCCAAACAAGTTTATGACGCCAACCTAGCGCGCGCCCGTTGGATGACGACCGACGGCTACCGGTTGCTTGCAGGACTGCCGCGCTAGGATCGCGCCGTGCGCTGGCACATTAACGCAACATTAACACTGCGAGCCATTTGTCCGTGTACTCTAGCAGCACCTCTGACAAGCTGTGGGTGCGGGGGCTGTCGCCTTGATCGTGGTGCAGGCCGATTTGGCCGGAGGCTTCGTCGCACAACACCGATCCGGCGCCAGCAGACAAACAAGCCGACCACGCCGTCTGCGATTTTCGGGCTGCCAAGTCACTCAAACTCCCGCTTGGCCACTATGCGTAAAGTTCCATCTCTTGCGCCGATCTGGCCACCTCCAGACGGCGGCTACGATTATTTCCTTGAGCTGAACGACTCGGAGATGGCGTGGGAGTTCCTGCGTCGCAATCCGGGCTATCAGCAAGATGTCCATCCCTACCGGGAAGCCCTCGTTCGCCCTCGCGCTATGGCCTCCGGCCAGAAGGTTTGGTTCGACGATCAGCACACCATGGCGGCCCGTCGATGGGGACTTTCCCGCTTGGTCGATCCGGCGTCGCGCGCGCTCGAAGCCCCCATCGAATGGACGGAGGAATTGAGCGCCGCAAAGATCGATGCCGTGGCGCGCGAGCCGCGCCAAGGCGAGCGACCGGATGTGCATCTCGCCGAACTGCTATGTGTCCGTCATATTGTCGTTTCCCCCGATGGCGGAGAAACAGCATTGATCAACACGTCAGATAGGGCTTTGACGCTGAGGCTTCGCGGTACGACCGCCCTGCGGGGGCCGGTCTGCCTGACGTTTCACATTGCCGGACTGAGGGCCTTACCTGGCGCCGGGCGCGCGATTCTGAGTCTGCCAGACCTGCTCGCGGGCCGACCCAGAACGTTGAACCGGTCCCGGCGGCAGCTACTCCTGCGTGAGGCGCTGATCGCACTCGATGGCAGAGCGGCTGGCGCAACTTACCGTGAGGTCGCCGTGGTCATCGCCGGCGCCGAAAGCGCTCGGGCGGCGTGGAAGAATTCGGACCACTCCCTTAAAGACCGTATGCGTCGCGCCCTGAAAGCCGGCATGGCTTTTCGCAACGGTCGATATCGGACATTGATTGAGCAAAAGTAGCCACATCGAACCAAACTGCCAGTCGTCTCACGGCGCGCCGGCAGGGGTGGTTTTTCGCTGCTCGCAAGTACGACACTCCACAGGACACGGAACATCCTGCATGGTCTCGCGAGTTCACATCGCGAGGCCAGAAGTAAATGTCACGACCATCCAGATCACCGTTTCTCACTGTAACCGAAGCCGCCGACTATCTCCGCCTCAAGCCGCATACCCTCGACAACATGCGCTGGCGCGGCACCGGTCCCAGGTTTCGCAAGCATGGCGGCCGCATTTTTTACCACCGGGATGACGTCAAAGACTGGTCCGAAACCAACCGGCGCAAGTTGTCGTCAGGTCTCAAGATATGACCGGCGCCAGGACGCTGATATTCGGCTCGCTCGGGCTCGTCCTGATTGGAGCATCCGCTGGACCTGTTCAACCGGCGCTGGTCTGGAACCTGTCCGCAAGCGTCCCAATCGGTCTCTATGTGATCGACGGGCGCGCTCCGAAACTCGACGACTACGTGCTGATCCGACTGCCGCCGCCTGAGGCAGAACTGGCCAGCGAGCGCGGCTATTTGCCGAGCGGCATAGCGCTATTGAAAAAAGTCAGTGCGGCCCAAAATGATCGCGTCTGTCGCGTCACAGAACAAATCCTCATCAATGGAGTAGCGAGAGCGCGCGCGGCGGCGACGGATTTGAGTGGCCGGCCGATGCCCGTTTGGAGCGGCTGCCACCTCCTCAACGCCGGCGACGTGTTCCTGCTCGGTGGTGGTCCCGACAGCTTTGACAGCCGCTATTTCGGTCCGGTGTCGTCTGGCGACGTCGTCGG
>JANLQJ010000379.1:0-2849 GCA_031367715.1 Hyphomicrobiaceae bacterium
TGGAAATGGCCCCCGCAATGGGCGCTGGCCATCTGTGGGCCGCTGCTGCTGGCGGACATCGCCTTTGTCGGCGCCAACAGCCTGAAGTTCCTGGACGGCGGCTATCTGCCGATTTCCTTCGGCCTGGTCCTGATGGCCATCATGTGGACCTGGGCGCGCGGCGTGCGGCTGGTCAACGAGCGCCAGCGCCGCGAGTCGGTGCCGCTGGAAGGGCTGATGAAGAGCCTGTCGCGCTCCAAGCCAACCATGGTACCGGGCACCGCGGTCTATCTCACCACCACGCCCGACAGCGCGCCCAGCGCCCTGCTCCACAATCTCAAGCATTATCGCGTGCTGCATGAGCAGAATGTCGTGCTCACCATCAAAGCCGCCGGCGTGCCCCGCGTGCCGGTGGACGAGCAGCTGACCATCGAGCGCATCGACGACAACATGGTGCGCATCATCGCCAAGATCGGCTTCATGCAGACCCCGGACGTGCCGCGCGTGCTGCTGGCGACGCGCAAGCATGGCTACCAGTTCGATATCATGCAGACCTCGTTCTTCCTGTCGCGCTTCAACCTGAAGTCGGGCGCCAAGAACCCGATCATCGGGGCCCAGAATCAGCTTTTCATCATGCTGACGCGGCTGGCCAACGACGCCACCGACTTCCTCAAGATCCCGCCCGGGCGCGTGGTCTGGCTGGGGGGCCAGCTGACCATCTGATTTTCATGTCTTGGCGCTTGAACCTTGCGGTCCGGCCATGCATCAATGCTCGCTCCGGTGACTGTCCTCGCGTACCGGCAAAGGGTTCCCATGGCGTTGTCAGCAAGTATCGAAGCCGCCAGGAACGCCTTTGCCAAGCGGCACGGCTTGGCCGCAGGCGACAGCAGCACGACCGAAGCGTTCTTCACGCACAATGTGCTGTTGCATCGCGATCTCAATGGTTTCCTGGCCGAACAGTCGTGGCGGGGCGAGCCCAAGATCCTGGTCGGCGGGGCGCAGGACATTCAACTCGACGCCATTGTCGTATGCATCGACAACAAGCCGATCCGGCCCGACGACGATCTCAGCGAGCTGGAGGCCGCCCTGGCCGAGGGTGAGCCGCCGCACATCAGCTTTGTGTTTGTCCAGGCCACCAGCGAGGAGACCACCGGCAAGCGCCTCAGCCAGAAAATCTCGGCCTTCAGCGACGGCGTGCTGTCGTTCTTCCTCAACGACGGCATCGACAACAAAGGCATCAATCCAGCCATCATGGAATGGATCGGCCTGAAGAAGCGGATCTTCGCGCTGCTGGAGGACAACGAGGTCGAGCGCGCCTGCGAATGCGCCATGTACTTCGTCTGGCCCAAAGTGCTGAACCCCGACGACAACATCCAGCGCGTCATCATCACCGCCGAAAGCAAGATCGCGCTCTGCGGCACCATGTTCGCGCGGGTCGAATTCCATGCCTTCGATCGTCTGCGCATCGAGGCGGTGATTGCCTCGGCCGAGACCGATCGCGAGCTGCCTAACCGGCACGTGCTTGAACTGGAGCTGCCGCTCGCCAATTTCATCAAGGTGCCTCCCCCTCCGAATGTGGCAGCAAGTTTCATCGGCTACCTCACCGCCCGCGAACTGCTCGGACTGATCACCGAGTCGCAGCCGGACACGCCTGATCTCGCGCTGCGGCACGGCATCTTCGACCGCAACGTGCGCAGCTATCTGGGGTCCGGCCAACGCGTCAACAATGCCATGAGCCAAACCCTCAGCGACCCCGCTGAAAGGCGCGAATTTGGCATCCGCAGCAACGGCATTGCCATTCTGGCCGAGCAGCTGTCGCACAACGGCGACGGGCATCTCAAGCTGATCGGCGCGCAGATTCCGAACGGCTGCCAGACCTGCCACGTCATCTATGAAAACCGCCAGCTGCTGGCTCACGACCTCGGCGACGAGATCTGCATTCCGGTCAAGATCATCGTCACGTCCGATCCGGTTCTGGCGGGTCGCACCGCGCTTGGCCTGAACCGGCAGACCCCGATCGACGAAACACGGTTGTTCACCGAGCCCGAAGTGGTGGACGCGCTGGCCTGGCGGTTTGCCGACGCGGCAACGCCGATCGAGAACCGGGCCCTGTTCGAGCGCCGGCAGGATGAATATTTCGACGTCGCGCCCGAGCGCCGCATGCGTGTGCTCACCCCCTATATGATGGCGCGGGGCTATGCCTCGGCTTTCCTGCCCAAGCCCGAAAGCGTCAACAATCAGGGCAAGCAGCCGCTGATCGACAAGATCCGCAATGAAAAGATCTTCGGGCGCAACCAGGATATCGCGCCGTATTTCCTGGTCGGGGTCATGATCTTGCGCGCCCGCGAGGCGTTGGAGGAACACCCCCACACCAAGTCCTGGGAACGTTATCCGGCCAAGAACCTGCTGCTCTATGCCATGCGGCTGATCGCCGAGCGCAAGACCGCGGCCGGCGATTGCCCCGAGGATCTGGAGGCCGAGGCCGGCAAGGTTTATGTCTCAAGGCTGGGTGAAGCGTTGCTGGATCCGGTGCTGGCGCGGCGCATCACCGACGAGGCGATCCGCTGCATCATCCTGGCCACCTCGGACGCCAAGGCCAAACTGAACGCCAAGAACGCCGGTACGGTGGCATTGGCGCACAAGGTGCGCGAACGCGCGATCCGGGCGGTGCTGTGAGCTAGTGTTCTGTAACAATCATTTGGAACCCCGAAAAATCGTCATCCCGGCGCAGGCCGGGACCCGTCCAAGTCGATGCGAGGCACTCAGGACGTACGCGGCAAGTCTCTGTTTCAAAGCACTGTTTCCGAATTGCCAACTGCTGCAGGTCCCGATGGTTGGACAGGTCCCGGCCTTCGCCGGGATGACGAAAA
>JANLQJ010000382.1:0-15642 GCA_031367715.1 Hyphomicrobiaceae bacterium
GCGCAGCACCAGCTTGCCATTGCCATGCAGCGGCAGGGCTTGCAGCAGGATGTTGAAGCCGTCGCCCTTTTCGTGCGGGAAGGCGACGCCGATGTTGAGCCAGAAATCTTCCTGCTTGGGACGTTCAATGATCGAATAGACGCGATACATCTTCGCCATCGAAGGCACTCCTTCTCTGTGGGTTTCGTCATGGTCCTGCACACGCAGGCGCGAGCCGCGCGGGAGGTCTGCGGCAGCTCGGGCCTGGGTGCGAGCACGCGTCATGCCCCGGCAAAGTCTCGCCCTAGCTTATGCCTCATCCGTATTCTGTCAACGTATACGGATCATCATGCTCCCAACCGCCCCCGTCATTCGTTGTGGTGGGGCATGTCTCGGGCATTCGTTGTGGAGCCGGCACCCCGCCAGGGTTGCGCGCCCGGCCGGCAGTCAAGCGGCCACACGCGGCCTTGTCTGCCGCTCCGCTTGACGGCCGGCGCAGAGGGCGCGCTAGGCTGGCGGGTGAGGCTCGCGACGGCTGGGCGACCGGTCGGGATCATCCGTCGAGTTGCATGGTCTCGCCGCGACTGTTGGTCCACTCCAGTGACAAGAAGTCGGTGGTGCTGGCGACGGAGGCGGCGTCGATGAAGTGAAAGAGGTTCGAGCCCTTGCCGCCGGTGACGGTGTTGACCGAGGCCATCATCGAGGCCTGGCGCTCGCGGCTGGTGGTGACGGTAAGCACACGGAAGTTGCCGACGCCATAGCGTTCCTGGTGCTGGCCGGCGCGGTGGCCATAGAAGTACGTCATGAATTTTTTCTGCATCGAGGTCTGGGTGAGATCGCTGCGCACGATCGGCATGGTGGCGCGATCGGCCTCCAGAAGGAAGTAGACGCGCTTGCGCGCCTCGGTGAAATCCAGACCGAACACACCATCGGCAATGACAGCCTGGTCTTGCAGCGTGCCGTCGGCGCCGGGCACCTTGGCGCGGAACTTCCAAGGGTTGTCGGCATTGCGGGTGGCGTCGGGCGCGTTGGCCAGGATCTGGTCGCGCGTGATGAGCGTGACGTCGGATCGATTGCGGATGGCGAGCTCGAGACCGACGTTGACGTCGGCGATCAGCAGCGTGTGCTTCAGAAAGGGCCGTCCGGCCTCGCGGTTCTTGTCGGTCCAATTGACCTTGGCGGCCGGAATGTCGTCGATCCCGGCGAGCAGAGCTGCGCCGCGATTGCCCAATCCGTAGACGTAGGGTTGCCGCTTGGTCGCGGCATAGCGTTCGAGTTGTACGACCGGCCGGTCGAGATAGCCGTGCCGATAAAGCAGGGTCAAACTGTCGGACAGTTTCTTGGCCGAGCGATGGCTCAAGAGCCGCGCGATGTGGGTCGCGCGCAAAAAGCGGTGAGCGGCGACATGGCGCACGATGGTGATTTCATCAGCGGTAAGATCGATTTCGGGCGCGCGCGCGCGCTGGAAATGCGGTTGGCGCGGTCCGCGTTCGGCGCCCGCCGAAAGACAACCCCACAGCACGAAACGGCTGAGCGCGTAACGTTGCTCGAGCTCGGCGATATCGGTGCCGGCGGCGAGCTCGTCGCGGATGCGTGCCTTGAGGTCGGGAGTGAGGGAAGAGGTCGGGGCGTCGAGGGTCATGGTCATCTCGTCATTGTACCGTGCTTCGCCTAGTAGTGGTCGGCGAAGTCGTCGGGTTCGGGGATATTGGCGTGGATTTCGGGCGCGCGTTGCGGTTCGGTCACGGTCGCGAGCGGGGTTGCGACTTCGGCGCGGATGCGGTCAAGCAAGCGGGAATAGGACGCGTCCGACATTCTTGGTTCCCGCTCGGCGGTGAGGAATGGCACGGTGACTTTAACCGCATGCGGGGTGACGTTCCTGACGTGGCAGGCAAACTCGGCGGAGGTCTGGGTTTTGCGCACGCTCATGAGGAAGTCGGCGGTCGTCTTCATTTCCGGAGCGAAGACGGCGGCGTCGGCGGCTGACAGCTCGCCGGCGAAGCGCAGCGCGGGCATGCCGACGATCGAGGATTTAAGCCCGGCGTCTTGCAGCTGCTGCACGGTTTGGTTGATCAGCACTAAGCCGATTTTGTATTTACGCCCCTGCATGAGCAGGGTGTCGACGTTGCTATCCTTGGCGAGATATTCGTGCGCCTCGTCGATATAGGCGAAGATCGGCCGGCGTTGGTCTTCGGGAATGCCGGCGCGCATGATCACGGCCTGCCTTATGAGCGCAATGATGAGGCTGCCGAAGATGGCGCTCCACTCGGTTTTGAGCCGGGCCTTGGCGGTGTTGACGAGGATGATTTTGCCAGCATCGAGCGCGGCTTTCCAGTCGAAGCCCTGGGTGCTTGAGAAGCAGCGGTCAAAAACTGGATTGGAAAGCAAGTGGAACAACCGTCGAATTATTTGGCGGCGAGTGTCGGCATACTGGCGGTCGACCAGGAAGTGGTCGGTGATGAAGCGTTGGGCGGTTGGCCGCAGCCTTGGGACGTAGCGGAGAAACGGGGTCGGGTCTTCGAGGAAGGCCAACAAGGTGTGGATCGTCGCGTCTTCGATTTCCACCATGAGCTGCGCCAGCATGTTGATGACGAGCGACTGGCGGCCGGTAAGCTCCGACGAGAGGAGCGCGGAGAAAATGAATTCGTACACTTCGATGATCGCGGCAACGGCGTCCTCGCGCTCGCCAAGGGGCAGGCGCTGGAGCCGCTGGCGATCGATGGCAAAGAGGTTGAGCCGCAGCGGGAATTCCGTGTCGGTGGGATCGAGGATGATCAGGCGGTCGTTGTGATCGGGATTGAAACGCTCGAGGCGAGAGAGTGTGTTGATCGCGTCGCCCTGGCTATCGATCCAAACCAGGGCGGGTTCGGCCGGGTCGCTGGCGTCGGCGAGGAACAGACGCTGGCCCAATTGGGTTTTGCCAAAGCCGATGCGGGCTTGAATATGGCAATGTTCCATGCGGGTGCGGATAGGCACGGGCAGGGGAATGGTGACGGCCAGCAAGGCCTGGAACGGCATGCCGGCGAGATAGTCGGCCGCAAGGTCTGCCGCGGTGCCGCTCTCGGCCGAGGGAAAGCGCAAGCGTTCCGGATGCTGCGTGGCCGCATCGAAATTCATACGGGACACACGGCACAGGTTGTCGCAATCGATCTGGCCGAGGCGCGCGCCCGGCACGATGGCGTGCGCCTTGTCAGTGGGATCGGGTGCAAACGCAAGCAGGGTACGCACGATGTCGCCGATGACGTCGATGGGGCGATTGATCATCGAGACTAGGGGCACGTCGATGGTCATGGTGGTGCGCTCGGTCGGAATGTGCGGCACCGCGCTGACGATGGCCGAGAGGCAGTGGGCAAGGCCAGACAGCCAGGCGCCGACGAGCTCGTCCTGGTGCTCGAAAAAACCGAGGTGCTGACGCAAGATCGCACGCGTCCGCGCGCCGGCGAGGACCGTCCCCGTTTCGGCGGCGGGCAGTGGGCCAAACAACTGCGCCTCAAGCATGACCAGCTCGCGGGCACAGCGTTCGATCGCCGGTTCGATCGCAGGTGGCACCGGTGGCAGCAGGCCGACGACATGGGTGGCCAGGCGCTCGACGAGATCGGGGCCGGCATAGGGAGAGGCGCGGTGGCGCTGCTCCAGTTGGCGGTGTAGGGCCAGGGTTTCGGCACGGGCACGCGCACCGACGCCATTGCCGGTGAGGCGGGCAAAAACATCGCCGCGCATCGGATTGAGACTGACAAGCTTGGCCATGATTACCTCTGAGGATGGTGGCGGACCCACGTGGCAGGGGCCGCGAGCTGCGGGCGGTCGTCGTGGTCTGGTTCGTAGAGTTGTTCCTGCCGCGTCTCGAAGGTTCGGGCGTTGGTGACCAGGTGTGCGATCTGGTCGAGACCCTCGATCAGGGCATGTTCGGCAGTGAGGGTTTCGGTGAGATCACCGCACGAGAGGCGCACGCCGTTGAGGATGTGTCCGACGGTGATGACGAAGGCGCTGGCGGCCCGTATCGCCAGCACTGCGGCAGAGAGATCTTTGCGCCCCCGCTCGTTGGCGTCGTGCCAGCGGGACAATTTTTTTACCTTGTCGCGTTCGGCGGCGGCGCGTGCCTCGAGGTCCAGTTTTTGCGGCGATAGATAGAGCGGACGCCGATGCAGGCCGTGGCGGTAGATGACGGCGCGCTCGAGCTCATCGACTTCGAGGAGCGCACTGACGCTGTAGGTTCGCCAGAACCATCCGTGTTCAGAGCGGGAGAGAGCGAGCTGCATGGCGCTATTTTTTCTTGGGTTGCTCGGAGAGCAACGCGAACAACTGCGGTAGCCAGAAAGCGCGCCGGTTGGGCGTCGAGGCCCACCAGGCGAAGAGGAGGGTTCCGGTGATGAGGGCAAACAGGAGATGCAGGATACGGCCGCTCATGAGGTGAACTCCGGAGGCTGATCGATGAGGATGATTTCGATGCCGGCGGAGGCCCACCGGTCGTCGCTGCTGGGCGGCACGGTGAGGCGGGCGATGCAAAATGGTCGATTGACCGCAATCACGAGGCGGTCGGCCGAGTGGTAGATGGCGATTTCGGTGTCGGCGAAATTCTGGCCGACCAGGTCCACGATCGTGGCCATGTCAGGCACTCCTCCGGCTCCACCAGGACGGCTGCGGCACCGGCTCAGAAGCGCGTGCCGCCGTCGCTCCCGGTCCGCACAGGGCACAGTCCGGCCTGCGCTCGATAATCTCGCCCTGGTCCGGAGCCCCCGCATCCAAGTAGATCAGCCGGGTCGTCCACTCACGATGCCGACCGCTCAGCAGGCTGCCGATGGCGAACACGGCAACGCCGGCGGCGACCTGGCTGACATCGACGATCCCGGGAAGCCCGCACGGATGTGAATGGTCGTTCAGACTGTCCGGATACGCACAAGCCCAGCAAGCCTTGCCCGGTTCCTGCACCATGACGCTGATCGCATTCCCGTCCCGGCCCACCGCCACATGCACGACACCACGGATGGCATGGGCAAGGCCGAAGAGGCAGGCGGCGCGCCGCGTACTATTGTTGTCAACGCATGCCAGCACAATGTCCGGCCGCACCATGTCGCCGCGCTCTACTAGCTCCATGAAGCGGAACGGCCAGGCCGTGATCTTGGTCGGGAAGAAACCCTCACGCGACAAACGGCGGGCAAGGCAGATCGCCTTGTTCTTGCCGATCTCATCGGCCGCAAATAATTGCCGTGTCAGGTTCGAGGCTTCGACGTGATCGTCGTCAATAAGAATTATCTCGCCGGGACCCTGGCGGATCAGCGCACTCGCGGTATGACAGCCAAGGGCGCCCGCACCGATGATGGCGATGCGCGCGTTCTTGTAGTCGTCGAAGTTGTAGCCCTCGACTTTCTCCTGCGCCTTGTTCAGCTCCGGCCACATCGACGCCGGCAAGGGCGTGGTGTGAAAGACTTTCTTGTGCCGCCAATCCATGATGCTCATTCCTCCATGGTGAATTTGAAAATCGTCTCACGCGGCTTGCGCGAGACGACCTCGGCACCCTTGCCGAAGATGCTGATCTCGAAGTCATGCTGTGTACTGAAAAACCGCACAAAATGATCGCGCGAATAGATGCCGCCAATGGCGGCCCAGCCCTGCGAAACGAAGCGCTGCATGTTGGCGAGGTCGACCGAACTTGGCGCGGTTGATGCCGCGCCGTCCATCACGTGGGAATGGTGCATGCTGATTAATTCCAGGCCGTCGCGCTCGAACAGATCGACCAGCTTGCAATGGGTCGAGGCCGGGTCGGCGCTGACATAGGACGGGGTCTGGTTGGAGAATTCGACCGGCTCCATGCGGCTCATCACCCGCGCCCGGCTCGGGCTCACCCAACCGCTGACCAAATGCATGCGCTCCAAGCCCTTGGCGCCGTCATGCAGATCACGGTAGCAGCTGCGGATCAGCGCGATCGAGGCCTCGATGCGCATCACCTCTCCGGCCGGGATGGGTGCCGCCTCGGCGTCGCCGATGTCACGGCGCAGCTTTGCGCGCACACGCCCTGCCGTGGTGACAAAGGCGTAGCTCTCATCGACTTTGCGTTCCCAATCCTTCGGCATGCGCGTCACGGCGGACGCCGCCTCGGCCAGGCGCTTCTGGCTCTCACGTGCGATCTCGCCATCGAAGGCGCGCACCAGCGCTTCGGCCGCTGCCGAGCCGCGCTGTTTGCGTGTGAACAACATCTTTGGTCGTCCTTTTTTGAGTTAGGTTTTTCCGGCGATGGCGAAGCTTTCCGCCAGCATTTTTTCGACGAAGTAGATCACGCTGCTGGCGTCCCGATCGATCGGGGGCACCGCCAGGTGGATGTAGTGCCAGCCACCGGTGTGCGGATGCACGCAGCCCCATTTCGGATGGCGGCGCATTTCCTGAGGCGGGTTGTGGATCAGCACCAAGAAGGTATCGCCGCGTCGCTGGATCGAGCCGGGCCAGGTGCCGAAGCCCTGCACCGCATAGGGGCCGGTGTAGGTGTTGCCGGACTGGTGCCAACCGCGGGCGATCCACAGCGGCGTCGTGTCCCGCTCCACTGTTCCGTCACTCCCGCGCGCCAGTGGCGCGCGGGAGGTGCTGGAGCTTGCGTCCGAGCCGATCAGCCAATTAAGCAGGCCGCCCATGGCTGACCTCGTCGATCGCACGCGGAGTGTCGCCGCCGCCATAGTAGATGGCGCTCGTGCCCGGGAGGCTGGTGGACGCCTGGTGCGAGATGAGCAGCACGGCCGCCACGATCATTGCCACGCCGACCACCGCATCGATAACAAATTGGCCGGCATAGCGACCACCGGCGTCGACAAGGGCGCTGCAATGGATAAGGCTTCCATCTTCGAGTAGCGCGTACAAAACATCCGTGGGTTTGAAGACTTTCTTTGGGTTCTGGCTGTCCGACAGCTGATAGCCGACGCCGGCCTTGCCAAGCTTGTTCAACACATCGGCCGCAGTGGTGCCGGGTGCAATCGGCACCGTCTGCGTGGGCTCGTTGCTGCCGATATTCTTTACGCCAATCATTTTAGTGGGTCCGTCTTTTGCCATGGTCCAGTGTCCTTGTGTTCAGTGTCCATCTTGACCGACCTGGTCGTCGTCGAACCTGACGCTGTCGGCCGTAGCGTCACGCTCCTCAAATTCCTTGCGGTCGATGCGCTCACGAGGTGTCCAGGATCGGGGACGCGTACAGCAGATCGCCGTCCTCGATGCGTTTGAAAAGGCTGCCTGCGCAGCCCAGGTCTGGCCGCTCCGGGCACGCGTTGCGCAGATCGTGCGTTCCCCAGATGTGCAGCGCCGTCAGGAACTCCCGGACGGTCATGCCGGGCGGTACGTCGACGACCTGCGTGACCCTCTGTGCCCCGGGAAATTTCACGCCGACTTGCTTTGTTGTGTCGCTCGCCAGCGCCACCGTCGTTAGTCCCGTCGTGTGGGTCACGGGCTTTACTCCGTACCGGTTGGAGTAGCTGACTGGTCGGCACCATTGTGAGGATGGTGGCGGTCGTGAGTTGTGGCCTGATGGTCTGCGATGTCGACGGCCAAGGCCTCGAGCGTGCGCATGTCGGTTTTGGCGAGGCGGCTGCGCTCGCGCACGACTTGGAGGACGTGCTCGATGGCGGCGGCCGGTTCGTCGAAGTCTTCAAGGTCGATGCCGTGGTGCTCGGCGATTTCAACGACCTTAGAGACGGCAGTCAGAAAATTACTCATTGATCAGTACTCCTATGCTACGGCGGTTGATCTCAGCAGTCGTTGGCGACGGTGGCGAGGTAGCGCCGTAGGCCAGCGATCGCGGGCTTATGGGCGCAGGTCGCGCGCGGCGAAAACGCGACAACGTACCGGAGTTCGCGGCCGGCGAACCAGCCGACCAGGCGGGGATGGCGTTCCCCACGATGCTCTATATGAGCTCGCTCGATCCCGAGCTGCTGGGCGGCTTGGAGAACGCGGCGGTGATAGTCCTTCATCTCGTTACTCCTTACTCAGAAGACTTAATGGATATGTGAACTGTGTGAGTCACTGTGTATGTGACATGGTGAACTTTTACGGAAATGTCAAGGGGATTTTGGCGATGCATGAAAAAGCTCCCGGCCACTGGTGTGGACGGGAGCCATGGGGTGTTGGAAAACACATACGGTGAGCACCCTATTTCATCCGTATACGTACGATTAAAGCACGGGCGGGCGGATTTGCAAGGATTGGGCTGCCGGCTTGCGTCTGTTAGTGGATAGGTGATATGGTCTGATCGGAAAACACTGAAGCCGCACCCTTCCAGAATGGAAGGAGTAGGAGCATGACCATCGCAGAACGAATGAGCGGGCCGTTGTCCCGCCGCGCCGACAAGCACGTGCCGATGTTGGACGATCCGCCGATCGGGCACTTGCAGGCGCTGATCTTAAAAAAGCTCGATTATCTCGGCAACGAGGCGATCGGGTATAATGTGCTTGAGGATCTGACGCTGGAAACCGGCGTCTGGCTCGATGCGTCGCAGATCTATGCCAGCATCCGGAAGCTGGCCGAGAAGGAGCTGATCAAGCAGACGGGCACGCGCCGGCAGGAGGCGGGGCCGCCCTTGAAAGTCTACGAGGTCACGGCAGCTGGTCGCGCTGCCTTGAAGGCCACGTCTGCCCATCACCGGGCGGTCGCGGATTATCTGGACGACAACAGCAAGCGTAAAGCGACCCGCACGTAGCAACCAGGCATGCCAAAGGTATTTTCAAAACGGGAGCTACGATCAACTCGAAAGCACGCAACCTATTTCTATCGTGCCTTGTCAGCGCGATGAGTTTTTGTTGGGTTATTTACCCTGTTGCTCCGCATTGGGCATTGGCGACACAGTGCCCAGGACGTGCTGGAAAATGACAACCGTCATGACTTCACAGGAACTCTGTGCAGATGCCGTAAACGACCTACTCGATGCCTACCGGCGCCTCGGCGATCCTAGGAGAGATGAAGAGTTGGACGCAGTGATCAAGCTGTTCCGACTCGCCATCAAGCTCAACGGCGAGGAAGGTGCGGTGGCGTTGCTCCGCGAGACTATCGCGGAGAGACACAAGGAGGTCGACGAAAGCCTCTGAACGACGGAACCCCCGCACCGCAAGTGCGGGGGTTTTTCATGTCTGACAATCGATCGGTTAGTTCTCTAGTGGGCTGTCTCAACGGCGTGAAACTGCTGAATTACGACGGGATTATGGCAACGTGGCCACAAAGCTTAACAACTCGAAATTTGTGATATCGTGCAGCAGGCGCAGCTCACTGTGTTGCGGGCACAGTGAGCGTATAGAGGTAGCTGCAGATGACAATGGACGTCACGAAAATGCAGATATTTCCGAAGGTGCGGACCTCCGGGGACTTGGAAAAGGACTTAAAGGATGCCTGTAACGAGCTAATTGAAGCCATTGAAGAGGATTTGCGCCGAGTGTTTGAACGGGCGCGGAAGGTGTCGGAGGAACACGGCGCAGCAGCCGGCAAGGAGATTTATCGGCGCGAGATCGAGCGGCTACGCGACTTGGCAAGCCGATAGATAGTCGATTTCGGCATGCCGCGGGTTGATGAAAGCCTCTGATTGACGGAGCACCCGCACCCGCAGGTGCGGGGTTCTTTGTGTAACGCCGAGGGAGGCCATAGTTCGGCTCTACCGTCGCATCATCAAACTCATCGACGAGGACACCGCGTTGGACTGGCTCGAGTGGCAAGCCGCTCTGATCCACGAGGAGGCCGACCAACTCCTCTGAACAACTTCGAGCCCCGCACTCAGGTGCGGGGCTTTTTCTTGCGTTGTATGGGTTTCGTGTCGGCCTTTGTTCTGGCGTGGGGTGCAAGGGCTTTCTTCGGCGGCGCCAGAAACCTTGCGATCCTGTCCTCCACCCACTTGCGCGGCCGCAGATAAGTCGCCCGCGTTGCATTTCGCACGGCGTCAAGGCGGCCGCGAGCGATCTGGGGATAGACGGTGGCGATGGGGCGAGGGTCGGTCGGCAAGCCGTTCACGGTGAATTTGGTCCAGGCGTGATGGTTGGCGATTTCGACCAGCGTCGATGGATTGCCGAGCCCGAGCTCGGCGGCAAGGAGCGGCGCGTCCTCGGCACCCACGCGAAAACAGACCAGCGTGGATGCGTTCCCTATCAGAGCCAGTCGCAGATGCTCCGGTAGCTGGCCTAGGAATTGGTGCCCGGCAACAATCTGTAAGCGAAACTTACGCGCTTCCGAGAGTGCGTCGGAAAAGCTGGCCGTGGCAAAATTCTGCAACTCGTCGGCATAGAGTGTAAAGTCGCGACGCTCCTCTTCGGGGATATCGGCGCGGCTCTGCGCCGCCTGGGCAAAGCCGGTAGCGAACAGGGCACCGAGCAAATGGCTTGGGCCAGGGCCCAGATTGCCTTTTGATAAGTTCAGGATAAGGATTTTTCCCTCGTCCATGAGCCGGCGGATGTCGATCGTCGGACGCACCTGGCCGAGGATGTTGCGGATTGCCGGCGGACCCAACAGCGCATTGACCTTGTTGAGGATCGGCGACACGGCTTCGCTCGCGAACTTGTCGGAATAGGTCGTCCATTCCGTGAGCCAGAAGGCTCGCAGCACCGGATCGCGAGCATGGGCAATAAGCCTGTTGCGGTAGTCGGGAACAGTGAGGAGGCGCGGCAGGCCAAGCATGGTCGAACCCGGCGCGTCCAGGAGGAGGCGTAGCGCCATGCCCATCAAGTAGGTCATCCGGGGCGCGGTCTCGATGGTGCTGCCCCAGATGTGGGCAAACGCCTCGACGACTTGCGACGAAACCAGCGCGCGCCGATCGGGGGGCACGTTGTGGAGCGGATTGAAGCCAAGATGAAAGCCGGAATCGGACGGATCGAGGTAGATCGTGCGCTCCGGCCGTGCGGCGCCGGCGATGGCAACCGCAAGGTCACCGTGGGGGTCCAGCAGGCCGAAGCCTCGACCCCGCCGCAGATCGGACGCCATCATGGCCAGGAGCAGTGTCGACTTACCCGTGCCCGACTTTCCTATGACGTACACATGGTTGCGGCGGTCGCGATCGCTCAAAAACGCCGGCTCGCCGTCGGAGAGAAAGTGGCCCAGCACCACGCCGTCTTGTTCGTCATCGTGCATGGGCCGCAGTCGGGTCGATAAGCGTTCCTCAGTGGACCGCTCGTGGTCGCGCTACTCGATGTGTGTGGTCGGAGCGAGTCGAGCTCGACGGCGGCCGCTGAACCCGACCGCGCCTGTTATCACTACAGGCTCAGTCTAGCAGACCGGTGGTGTCAAGAGAGGCGGTGGATATGTGGAGAGGCTGCCACTGCACACCTCCTGTTGACCCCCGAAGGCAAAGCAGCCATTACTCGGGAAGCATCGGCTCACCGGGGGTTCGAGCATGCCGGCCGGAACAATTCCATTCATGTCGCGTTTACGTAAATTCCTGTATCATTCCCCAGGTAGACCCCTCAACGGTCACAATCCGGGCGCACCTGCGTGGCCCGGAAAAGGGGTCATGCCGGATGCTCTCGCCGACATGGAGAGTGAGATGAACACATTTTGGGATTCGCCGAGCGCCAACCGCTTCGCCGAAGAGATCGTCGACAAGGCAATGGCGCAGTACGACCGCCAGCGTGCCGACATCGAACGCCGCTATCCACGCCACTACATTCTCATCGACAGCGAAAGCGGCGACTACGTGACCGCTACCGATGCTGGCGATCTCGACACACTGTTCCGTAAACGCCATGGCGATCCTGCAAAGGCCGCGTTCTTTCATATCGGCTCCGTCTGAACGGACCCACCAATGCCAAGGCTCGTTCTGGACGACCCGTTCGTCGCCGGCCGCCCCTGTGTCAAACTCACAGCGGGCGGCCCTTTTCTTGCCAGCCCGATCGAACTTGTATGTGCGGTCGACACCGGTAACCGCTACCAGCTGTTTCTCACCGGCCATAGCCGCCAGCGCCTGGGCCTCGACAGCGCCTTGTTCTGGCCCTCCGGCGTCCTGCTGATGAACGGCACCACTAAATTTCCAGGTGGCCTTTTGACCACGCTCCTCACGGTCACCTGGGCCGGCCGCCGCCGTCCCAACCTGCCAGCTCACTTTGCCATCGTCGGTTCCATCAGACCCTCTGCCATCGACGCCTATGTCGGCGCCGACTTCTTCACCGATGAGATCCTTGAGATCGACCACGCGAGGGGGCGGGTGCGCGTCTCGGTGCCATGAACATGCGACTGGGAACCGACTAGTAAGTACGTGCTCTGTGGACGGAGCGTTTGGGGAAAGCAATGCCCCGCTCTTTTAGGTGATCACGGATGGTTACGGGCGAGTATCGGAACCGCATCATCATCTCGATCGTGGCGATACTCTCGCCGGCCTGGGCTAGGTGTTCCACCATTATGAAATCCTTCGCCACGTTGTCGGCGAAGCTGGGACCGTAGGCCGCTTGCGTGCGCTCGAGAGTCGTTTGGGTCATGCCCGAAGTCTATCACCTCGACGCCATTTCGGCACGCCGCAGAGCCCTAGTTATCACTACACCTCGCCGGGCCAGTGCGTGAGGATGTATTCGGCCGCCCGCTTGGCTGCCGTGAAAGCCTGATGCTGGTGGTATTCCGGGAGCCGTGCCGCGTAGCCCTGGACGTAGTTGGCGGACATGGCGAGGACCCGCTCGTCGCTGGCGCCGATGCGATTCAGGACCAGACAGCTGCCGATCTCGGCGACCATTTCTTCCCAGGCGTAGTCGTCGGAGAAGGAGAGCAGTCGGCTGCGTCGGGCGAGGCGCGAGCCATGGGCTGTGGCATGCACGAGCTCATGCAGAAGGGCCTGGTGATAGCGGTGCGCCGACAGCAGGGGAGTGCGGGCTGGAAGCCGAGACGGGTCGGGCAGCTGGATGTGATCGTCGTCGGGGGAGTACCACGGGTTGTCGTGATGTTTCCACGGATGGGGCCACGGCAGCGAGCTGATGCGGACACCCAGAGCGAGCGGCAGATTGAGGATGCGAGGATCGAGCCGCAGCGATTCGGTGAAGGTCGCCTCGGCGGCGGCAGAATAGGGCCGGCGCCAGGTCTTGGCGTTCTTGGGCTCCATGAGGCTGCTGATCAGCTGTTCGTCGTCCCTCGGGGTGGTTTTGGCCGGCTGGGAGCCCTTCGCGGGCTGGTCTCGGGTCTCGTCGGCCGGTGCAAGCCCGCCGCGCAGGATGAGTAGGCCGCCGTCGCGGTCGGCCGCCAGCACGATTGAATTGACGGGCAGGTCCACGCGCTCAGCACGCTTGCCGTACCGACGGGCCTCGGTTGCGGTGCGCGTCACCCAGACGAGATCGCCGGCGGGCCGTTCGCGGAGGACATCGTCGTCGCACACCGTTTCGACCTGCTTGGCGATGTACGTGTTGCCCAGCTCCTCGCCTTCATGGCGCACGACATCGAGGGCGGTCGCGCCGCGCGTATGGCGGTAGCCGCTGTCGACACGCCACAGCGGTATGAGCACAGGGTGCCCGGGGACACCGGACTGGCCGTGTCGGACGAGGCCGTCGACCGGGCCGAGATAGACGGCCTCGGTTTTGACCTTACCGCCCTCGCGGTACGAGCGCTGGCGGTAGGCGTAGCGGTGTCCCTTGACGGACTTGTAGATCGTGCGCCAGGCCATGCCGATCCTCGCGGGCTCGCCTCCGGCCCGGAGTTATCACTACACCGCCGGCAAGCGTCAAGCCGGGACGGAGGTGTGCTCTGCCATCCGAAGGCCCTTTCCCGTGCCAGAGGCTCGCGCTGGCGGCCGTTTCGGATTTTCCGCTGCGTTGGCAGCGGAATGTTTTTTGTCTATTTCTTGGCCCGCCAAATCGGTTGCCGCCGAGTCGCAGCGGTTCGTCGATCGCGCCCAGCCTGGCATGCTGTCCGCCGTGGCTGCTGTGACTCGTCGCATCTGCCGAATTTGGCGTCGCCGCCCGACCCCGGTCGGCTCATGAGCGAGGCCCACCGCCAAGGACGCTCGTCTCTTGGTGTGGGCCGAGCGATGTCACTGTCCGTTAGGACGTGCTGCCCGCGTGCTGTCTAAGGTGTACCAAGAGACGAGCGGGGTCGGGCGGCTCGCCCGACAGGCTGGGTAATCGAGAAAAGCAGTCGTTCCGGGCCTGAACGCTTGACAGGAGCGGGGGATTATATTGCTCCCCACCCTAATCCCCCCGCCCTTTTTATCGGACATGGCAGTCGTTGGAGGCCTCTGGTTCGTCAGACCATGCAAAGGGGAGTCGGTCAAGGCCAGCTTTTTCTTCCCTGATGAATTCAAATTCAAAAAACATCCTGTTTTCTTTTAACTGTTTCCTTTTCTGTTTAGGCCGCCAAAAGGCCTTGAAAAATAAGGACTTTATAGGTGTCGAGCACCATTGAAAGGAGTGATAGGCACCATCAGAAGGAGTGTCGAGCACCCACAAAAGGGGTCATGAGCACCATTGAAAGGAGTGATAGGCACCATCAGAAGGAGTGGGGGATAAGTACCCACTGTGGATAACTTCTGGGTGCTAATGTGCTACCGTAAATCATTGCTTCGCCTCTATGCACCAAGGACTTTCACACGTGCCAAAGACCGGGGATCGCAAAGCGCTGGTGGTGCGCGATAACCGCTTGGTGCGGTCGGCCTACTGGTTGACCCCGCCCGAGAAGCGGTTCGTCTATTGGCTCTTCTGGAGCTACCAGCAGAACGGCAACCGTGAACAGACTGTCTCCATCGCCGAGCTGGCCAAGTTTTGCGAGATCGAGGGTGGCGGTATCTACCGCACCATGTACGAGGTGGCCTATCGCCTACAGGGGCGCGTCGTCGTGATTTGGGACGGCGCCGAGGGCGCACCGAGCTTCATCAACTTCACCGAGAGCATCACGCCCAACCTCGGGCAAGGCACGATCAAGGCTGTCGTGCATGCCAGGATCGAGCCGCTGCTCAAGGATCTGCAAGAGAACTTCACCAGCGTCGCACTCGAGACCGCCGTACGCCTATCGAGCTTCTATGCGATGCGCGTCTACGACCTGGCGCTCTGCCACCGATACCGCGCCGACGGCATGCTGTACTCGGTCGAGGAGATCAAGGCCGAGCTGGGTGTTCTCGAACTCGCGCAAAAGACCAAGACCGAGGTGGAGATCAGAAGCGATCGTTTCCCGATCTGGAAACAGTTCAAGCAAAAAGTGCTGGATCGGGCGATCGACGAGGTGAACGAGAAGACCGATGTCGAAGTGTCGATCGAGACGGTGAAGACCGGCAAGAACGTGACCCACGTTCGCCTGGTCTCGCGCGCCAACCGCAACGGTGCGGCCCTGACGGGCATGACCGAGAAGCAAGGCGATCTCGCCGGGCTCCTCATGAAGGCAGGCATGCCGGCCAACGAAGCGCGCAAGACTGTAGATACCTACGGTGCAAAAGATCCCGACCGCATCGTCTACCATGTCACCCATTGTAAGACGGCTGACAAACCGTTGGCGTGGCTTCGCGCAGGGCTGAAGAAAGATTATCGGCCGCAAGGCTCGCTGTTCGATCAGAAGCAGAAGGTGGAGGAGCGCAAGGCCGAACAGGTGGGACGTGCTCGCGACGAGGCGCGGCGCAATCGGCCGGCCGGTCCCGAGAAAGGTCCGCAGGCGTTGGGAGATGTATTGAAAGAAATCGTCGATCCGAAATTGAAGGCGGCGCTCGACGCCATGGAAGCAGGGGTTGCAGGTCGGCGAACTGGCTAAGTCAAAGAGCTG